>CAXTUO010000676.1:0-2844 GCA_964247175.1 uncultured Acetobacteraceae bacterium
TGCACCGCGGCCGACAGCGCCGTCGCGATCGGGCCTGGGGCGATCGCGTTGACGTTGATGCCGCTGCCGGCCAGCTCGGTCGCCATCACCCGGGTCAGCAGCTCAAGCCCGGCCTTGGACGCGCCGTAGCCGGCCCGGCCCATGCCGCCGCGCTGCCCCGACAGCGACACGATATTGATGATCTTGCCCCGCCGCCCTTCCGGCGTTCCGGTGCGCTGCGCCAGCATCTGCCGGGCGGCCGCCTGGGCGCACAGGAACGCGCCCGTCAGGTTGACCTTGAGGCTCAGCTCGAAATCCTCCAGCCGGAAATCGACGAACGGGGCGTTGATGCCGATGCCCGCGTTGTTGACCAGGATGTCGAGCCGCCCGTGCCGTTCCGCGATCCCGGCAAAGGCGGCGGACACGCTGCCGGGGTCCGCCACGTCCAGGTGCAGCGCCTCCGCCCGGTGTCCCGACCGCGCCGCCGCCTCGGTCGCCGCCTGCGCCCGTTCATGCACGACGTCGCTGAACACCGCCGTGGCACCGTGCTCCGCGAACGCCGTGGCAATCGCCTGGCCGATGCCCTGGCCCGACCCGGTGACGAGGGCCACGCGCCCGTCCAGCGCCATCGGACTCATCCGAGCGGCCCCAAGATGTCGGCCTCGTCCTGCCCCAGCGCGGGCGCCTGCCGGCGGATGGCGCCCGGGGTGCGCGATAGGCGCGGGAAGGGCGCGTGCATCGGCAGCGTCCCGGTGTCGGCGTCGGGCGCCTCGACCAGGACGCCGCGCCCGCGCACGTGGGGATCAGCGGCGAAGCCCGCCGGGTCGTAAACCGGGCCGACGGTGACGTGCGCCTTTTCGAAAAAGGCCAGCGCGTCGCGGAGGGACAGCCGGCCGATAAACGCGCCGATCACCCGGTCCACCTCCTCCACGTTGTCCAGCCGGGCGGCGTTGGTGGAGAAGCGCGGGTCGGTTGCCATGTCAGCGCGGCCAATCGCGGCGAACAAGCGGAAGGCCATGTCCTGGGTGGAGGCGGACAAGGCCACCCATTCGCCGTCCGCGGTCAGGTAAACGTTGCGCGGCGCGGTGATGCTGACGCGGTTGCCGGTGCGGGACGGCGAGCGGCCGAACAGGCGGTGGATCGCCGCGTCGGGGCCGAGCGTCGCGTGCAGCGGCTCCAGCAAGGACAGGTCGATCACCTGGCCGGCGCCGCCGGGCTGCTCGGCCACGCGCAGCGCCACCACGGTGGCAAAGGCGCCTGACAGCCCGGCCACCATGTCGGCCAGCGCCATGTTGGGCAGGGCGGGCGGCTTGTCGGCAAAGCCGTTCTTGGCCGCGAAGCCGCTCATGGCCTCGATCAAGGAGCCGAAGCCGGGGCGGGCGGCGTAGGGGCCGGTTTGGCCGAAGCCGCTGACGCGCACGATCACCAGCTTCGGGTTCAGCGCCAGCAGTGCGTCGGGGCCGAACCCGGCGGCCTCCATGGTGCCGGGCCGGAAGCCCTCGATCAGCACCTGGGCCGTGGGCAGGAGCGCGGTCAAGCGGCGCTTGCCCTCGGGGTCGCGGAGTTCCAGGCGGACCGAGCGCTTGTTGCGGCTGTACACCTTCCACCAGGCGGAGATGCCCTCTTCCTGCCAGTCGCGCAGCGGGTCGCCCTTGCCGGGTTCGAGCTTGATCACCTCCGCGCCGAAATCCGCGAGCTGCAGGCTCAGCATGTTGCCGGCCACCAGGCGGGACAGGTCGAGCACCCGGATGCCGGCGAGCGGGCCGTCATCGGGACTTGCTTGGGACGGTGCCTGTGTCATGCCGTTCCTGCGCAGCCGCGCAGCCCCTCCATGAAGATGTCAACGCCCCCGATCTGACCCCCTTTCAAGGCGATCTCCAAGGGCGGACGGGCGCCGCCGAAGAACAGGGCGCGGCACAGCGGCGCGCCGGGGGCGAGGCGGGCGGCCATTTCCAGCGCGTCCGGGGCGAGCGCCTTGGTGACCTGGCTGGACGTGTCGCCGCCGGACAGCAGCAGGCGCGGCAAGGGCGCCCGGTCCAGCACGGCGGCAACCACCCCGCCCAAGCGGGTCGCCAGGTCGCGCCCGCCCGCGTGCCGGGCGTCGGCCCGCGAGCGCCCGGCCCTTTGCAGGGCGTCCAGCGTGGCGCCGATCCGCGGATCGTCCGGTCCGCGGGCGGTGTGCAGGACCACGCTGCGCCCCTTGTTCAGCGCCGCCACGGTTTGCGCCGCCAGGCCCTCGGCCGCGGCCCGCCATCCCTCCGCCACCAAGGCCGCGGTGTCCACCGCGATGGGAAGAAACCCGGCCCGCACGGCCGCGTCGATCTGCATGGCGCTGAGCGCGGACGCGCTGCCGGACACGGCCAGCACGCGGTCAACCGGAGCAAACCCGCCGGCCGCCTCGCCATGCCCCCGCCAGGATTGGGTAAGCGCGTGCTCGACGCCGGAGCCGCCCACCACGAACAGCGGGGCGGACCCAGCCTGCCGCCACAGCAGGGCGCCAATCGTCTCCATATGCTCCGGGGTCAAGCCGTCAAGCAGCACCATGGCGGCGCCGGCCTGGACCAACCGCGCCCACTCGGCCTCCGTAGCAACCAATCCCCCGTCCAGGGCGGGGCAGGTGAGCTTCGCGATGGGCAGCGGGGTTTGCCGGGCCAGATGGAGGACCAGGTCGGCCTCGTCCATGGGCGTCAGGGGGTGGCGGCGCATGATCGGGTGGCGGTCGAGGCGATAAATTTGGTTGTCCGTGCCGGACCGGGCGAACAGGGTGCCGAACACGCAGAACCGCGCCAGGGCCGGCGTGCCGCCCACGACGGGCACCGGCCGGTCCGACACGTGCCGGCGCGCGATCTCGACCGCGCGGCCGAT
>CAXTUO010000677.1:0-2839 GCA_964247175.1 uncultured Acetobacteraceae bacterium
TCACCGGCGCCTGCGTCGTTTCCCCAGCCTTGAGCGCGAAGGCGACCTCCGAGAATTCCGGCAGCATGTCGGTCTTCTTGAAGAAGCCCAGGTCGCCGCCGCTCTGCGCGCCGGGGTCGGTGCTGTATTTCTTCGCAAGCTCGGCGAAGTCCGCGCCGCCGTTCAGCTCGGCGATGACCTTCTTCGCGGTGTCCTCATCGGCCACCAGGATGTGCCGGGCATGGATCTCGGTTTCCCCGGGCTTGCCGGCGAAGTCGCGCTCGTAGCGGGCCTTGATCGCGTCCTCTGTCAGCGTCGGCGCGATCTCCCGGGTCAGCAGGGCGTTCTGCAGCGCGCTGTCGGTGGCGCGGGCGACCATGCGCTGCACCGAGGGATCACGGTCCAGCCCTTCCTTCTTCGCGGCAATCACCACCACGTGCCGGTCGATCAATTGGTCCAGCAGCATGGGGTACAAGGCCGTGGGCGGCATGCCGCGCAGTTCCTCCGGCAGCGCCTTGGCGGCGTCCGACAGCTCGGAGGCGTGGATCTCATCCTTGCCGACACGGGCGACCACGGGATCAGCCGCGGCACCCGCGGCGGGCGGGGCTGCTGCGGCAGCCGGGGCAGCCGGGGCTGCCGCGGCCGGGGGTTTGGGCGCCTGCGCGAGCGCGAAGCCGGCGGTGCTCAACACGAGGGTGGCGGTGGTGGCAAACAGGCTCAGACGGCGCATGGAGAACCTCGGCTAGGGCATTCGGACGGGCGGACAATGCCCGAAGCGCCCGGGTGCGACAAGGCGCGCGCACCGGGGCGGGGGCCGCGGTCGTTGACCCTGGCCGGCCCGGGTCCTATCTGAGCCTTGCCTGAAACAACCGTGCCCGGCCCCTGTGACCCGGCCGTGCCACCCAAGGGGCTACCATGTTCGCCAGCATTGCCCGGGCCGTCTTCGGTTCCGCCAACGACCGCTCGCTCAAGGCATATCAGCGCCGGGTGCCGCAGATCAACGCGCACGAGCCGGCGATGGCCGCGCTGCCGGATGCGGCGCTCAGGTCCAAGACCGCCGAGTTCCGCGAGCGGCTGGCCGGCGGCGCCACGCTCGACGACCTGCTGCCCGAAGCCTACGCGGTGGTGCGGGAAGCGGCCAAGCGCGTCCTGGGCCAGCGGCACTTCGACGTGCAGCTGATCGGCGGCATGGTGCTGCATGACGGCAAGATCGCGGAGATGAAGACCGGCGAGGGCAAGACGCTGGTGGCCACGCTGCCGGTGTACCTCAATGCGCTGGCGGGCAAGGGCGTGCACGTCGTCACCGTGAACGACTACCTGGCGAAGCGCGACAGCGAGTGGATGGGCCGGGTGTACGGCTTCCTGGGGCTGACCACGGGCGTGATCGTGCATGGGCTGACGGACGACGAGCGACGGACCGCCTACGCCGCCGACATCACGTATGGTACCAACAACGAGTTCGGCTTCGACTACCTGCGCGACAACATGAAGTACCGCCTGGACGACATGGCGCAGCGCGACTTCGCCTACGCCATCGTGGACGAGGTGGACAGCATCCTGATCGACGAGGCGCGCACCCCGCTCATCATCTCCGGCCCGGCGGAGGACAGCAGCGACCTGTACCGCACGGTCAACCTGGTCGTGCGGGAGCTGGTCAAGGACCCTTCCACCTACGAGAAAGACGAGAAATTCAAGACCGTCACCATGACCGAGGACGGGTCGGAGCGCGTGGAGCAGATGCTGCGCGACGCCGGGATCATCACCGAGGGCAACCTGTACGACATCTTCAACGTGTCGGTGATCCATCACGTGCAGCAATCCTTGCGCGCCAACACGCTGTTCCAGCGCGACGTGGACTACATCGTGCGCGACGACAAGGTGGTGCTGATCGACGAGTTCACCGGGCGCATGATGGAAGGCCGCCGGTATTCCGAGGGGCTGCACCAGGCGCTGGAAGCCAAGGAGGGCGTGACCGTCCAGCCGGAGAACCAGACGCTCGCCAGCATCACCTTCCAGAACTACTTCCGGCTGTATCCCAAGCTCGCCGGCATGACCGGCACGGCGATGACGGAAGCCGATGAGTTCGCCGAGATCTACAAGCTCGAAGTGCTCGAAATCCCCACCAACGTGCCGGTGAGCCGCGAGGACGCCGACGACGAGGTGTACCGCTCGGCGGACGAGAAGTACGAGGCCGTCGCCACGCTGATCGAGGAGGCGAGGGGCCGCGGCCAGCCGGTGCTGGTCGGCACCACGAGCATCGAGAAGAGCGAGGTCATCAGCGGGCTCCTGAACCGCAAGAAGGTGCCGCACGCCGTGCTGAATGCGCGCTTCCACGAGCAGGAAGCGACCATCGTCGCCCAGGCCGGGGCGCCCGGCGCCATCACCATCGCGACCAACATGGCCGGGCGCGGCACCGACATCAAGCTCGGCGGCAACGCCGAGATGCGCGTCCAGCTGGAAGCCGGCGACGCCGGCCCGGACGCGCTTCCGGCGTTGGAGGAACGGATTCGCCAGGAGGTCGCGGCCAACCACGACGCGGTGAAAGCGTCGGGCGGCCTTTTGGTGATCGGCACGGAGCGGCACGAAAGCCGGCGCATCGACAACCAGCTGCGCGGACGCTCCGGCCGCCAGGGCGACCCCGGCGCCAGCCGCTTCTTCCTGAGCCTGGAAGACGACCTGATGCGGATTTTCGGGTCGGACCGCATGGGCGGCTTGCTGCAGAAGCTGGGCCTCAAGGACGGCGAGGCCATCGTCCATCCCTGGATCAACAAGGCGCTGGAAAAGGCGCAGAAGAAGGTCGAGGCGCGCAACTTCGACACCCGCAAGAACGTGCTGAAGTACGACGAC
Organism: uncultured Acetobacteraceae bacterium; assembly: GCA_964247175.1. Lineage (GTDB taxonomy): Bacteria > Pseudomonadota > Alphaproteobacteria > Acetobacterales > Acetobacteraceae > CAHJXG01. The sequence continues at coordinate 2,827 of CAXTUO010000677.1, forward strand.
GTGATGAACAACC
>CAXTUO010000678.1:0-2834 GCA_964247175.1 uncultured Acetobacteraceae bacterium
GCCCACGCCCGCGCGCACCGACAAGGAGGTCCCGTCCGCTTGCAGCTCCATGACCTTGGCGAGATTGGTGCCCAGAGCCTCCCCGACCAAGCGGCAGGCCTCGGTCAGGATCTCGTCCAGATTGTCGGACCGCAGCGCAAGCTCCCCGAACCTGGCCAGGACGGTTTGCTGCCGCAGGGGCGCCGAGCAGTCGGCTTCGTCCGCGTCGTTCACAGAGGCACGTTCCGCATCGGATCGCTTGAGACCTTTTTGCCCGACCGGTTTCGCAGACCGTCACGCCAACGCAGCTTGCGACAACGTCTAAGTCAGCGGGACAGCCGCGGAAAGAGGCTTGGTCGCAAGAAAACCTGTTCTGGATTTTCGGCTTGCGAGCGTGTTCTGGTTCGTGCCCTGTCCGGAACTCGGCGATCTGGCCCACCACCGGTTGAGTTGGAGACCGAACCCCAGGACTCAGGTAGACACAGTCACAGTGCGATCCGCAAAGCGTTCCTGTTCCGCGGACGCAGCGAACGGAGCTTGCGAGGAACCGGCAGGCTGCCTCTGCCCGGTCCTCTTCGCGGCCGGACCACAGGTTGCAGCCGGCGAAGCGGCAGAACACTGCTGCGCGTCCGGCCCGGACACCCGCGCCAAGGTGCTGACCAAGGCCGGGCAGCGCACCCCGGTGTTCGTGCGCTTCTCCACCGTGATCGGCAGCAAGGATAGCCCGGAAACCGCCCGCGACCCGCGCGGCTTCGCGGTGAAGTCCTACACCGAGGACGGCAACTGGGACCTGGTCGGCAACAACCTGCGGATCTTCTTCATCCGCGACGCCGTCAAGTTCCCGGACATGATCCACGCCTTCAAGCCCGACCCGGTCACCAACCGGCAGGAAGCCTGGCGCTTCTACGACTTCGTGCAGCACCACCCGGAGGCGCTGCACATGGTGACGTGGGTGAAAGCCCCTGGGGCATCCCGGCCAACTACCGCGAGATGGAGGGGTCGAGCGTCAACACCTACAAGCTCGTGAACGACTAGGGCGAGGCCGTGCTGGCCAAGTTCTCCTGGGTGCCGAAAGGGGTGCGAGGAACCTGACGACGGCGCAGGCGGCGGAGATCCAGGCGCAGGAAGTCGGCCACGCCACCAAGGACCTGTACGAGGCCATCGAGCGCGGCGACTACCCGGAATGGGAGTTCGGCGTGCCGGTGATGGCCGACGGCCCGCATCCGGAGCTGGACTTCGACCCCCTGGACGACACCAAGCGGTGGCCGGAGGACAAGTTCCCGCTGCTGCCGGTCGGGCGGATAGTACTGGACCGCAACCCCGACAACGTCCTCGCCGAAACCGGGCAGGCGGCGTTCGGCACGGGCGCGCTGGTGGACGGCATCGACTTCTCGGACGACAAGATGCTGCAAGGGCGGACGCTGTCCTACTCGGACACCCAGCGCTACCGGGTCGGGCCGAACTACCTGCAACTGCCGATCAACGCGGCCAAGACGCCGGTGCACACCAACCAGCGCGACGGGCAGATGGCGTTCCACGTGGACCCGGCGGGCGGCAACAAGCACGTGAACTACGAGCCGAGTTCGCAGGGCGGGCTGCGCGAAGCGCCGCAGCCGGAGCGGGACTACCGTCCGTAGGTGGAAGGGCACCTCGGCCGCTACCAGACCACCTCGACGCAGGACGACTACCGCCAGGCGGGCGAGCGCTACCGCAGCTTCAGCCGTGGGAACGCGACGACCTGATCGCCAACATGGTCGCCGACATGAAGGCGTGTCCGGAGGAGATCGCGCTGCGGATGGTGTGGCACTGGTGGCACTGCGACCAGGACTACGGCCGGCGCGTGGCCGAGGGCGCAGGCATCGACCTGGAGAAGGCCAAGGCGCTGCCGCCGCTGCCGGGCAAGCCGGCGCCGGGCGAGCAGCGGAAGGGGCCGACCTACACCAGCGGCGAGCAGGAGAAGCCAAGCCCGGCCAGTTCATCGGGCCAGATGGCGGCGGAATAGCTATCAGCAACTGACAAGGCGCCCGGGGCACCCCCGGGCGTTTTCTATTCTTGGCGCCCGGCAGCCGCCTGCGCCAGTTGCGTCGGGGTGTCGGGCGTGTTCATCGCCATGGCCATGGCGTGGGCGGTCAGGCCCCGGGCATCCCGCAAGCCAGCGTCGGCACCGTGGCGCAGCAGCAGGCCCACGATCTCCGCGCCGTTGAACATGGCGGCGGTCATCAGCGCCGTCCGCCCATCTGTCCCGCACCCTTCCACTGACGCCCCATGCTCCAGCAGCAGGCGCGCCACCTCGGCGTTGTCCTTGAAGCTGGCGCCGGCCAGCGGCGTTTGGCCACGGTCGTTGGCGATCTCCGGATCGGCGTCGGCTTGCAGCAGCAGGCGGACGGTGCCGGGATGCCCATGGTAGCTGGCGAGCATCACCAGGATGTCGCCCTTGTCGTTGCGCAGGTTGGGTGGCAGGCCCATGCGCAGCAGATCGGCCAGCTCGTCGGCATGGCCGCCGCGGGCGTAGTTGAAGACACGGCCGGCGAAGGCGATGGTGTCCTCGTCCAGCGTCGGGGGCAGCGTGGGGCTGTTATCCTTCATGGGATCGTCCAATCAAACCAGTTGTCCGCTTCTGCCATGGCATGAACGGCAAAGCGCGAGAAGCCGCACCCGATGGCCCCCGTGCGCTGCGCCCCATGGCGATTCGCCCAACCGGCATCCCCGCCAGCACGGCGCCGCTGGACGAGGGTTGGCGGCGTCACCCAAGCTCGCGCGGCTTGCCGTCCTCGTCCAAGGCGACGTAGGTGAACACGCCCTCGGTGACCTTCTCGGGATCACGGCCGGTGCGGTCGCGCGCCCAGGTTTCGATC
>CAXTUO010000679.1:0-2833 GCA_964247175.1 uncultured Acetobacteraceae bacterium
CCGTTGGGCTTTGTTGAGACAACGTGACGTATGAAGCATTGGCGGATTGAGGACGTTCCCTGGGATCGTTTTGACCCGGCCTTGGCCGATCCCGACATCGTCCCGCTCGTCAAGGCCGCGGCGATGGTTGAGCGGAACGGGATGGATTATTCCGTTTACCTTGGCCGGGTGTTCCGCGACGACCCGGATTTCCGCGGCGCCGCGGACAATTGGGCGGTCGAGGAGGTCCAGCATGGCGACGCGCTCGGCAAATGGGCGATGCTGGCCGACCCCGGCTGGGATTTCGAGGCGGCGTTTGCGCGCTACCGCGCCGGATACAAGCTGCCCCTTGACGCCGATGCCTCCATCCGCGGCTCGCGCACGGGCGAGCTGATCGCCCGGTGCATGGTGGAGACCGGGACCAGCAGCTATTACACGGCGCTGGCCGACGCCGCGAAGGAGCCGGTGCTGCAGCAGGTCTGCCGTCTGATCGCGGCCGATGAGTACCGGCATTTCAAGCTGTTTTACGACCACATGCGCCGCTACTTGGTCCGCGAGAACCTCAGCCTGCTGACCCGGCTGCGCATCGCCGCCGGCCGCATCACCGAAAGCGAGGACGACGAGCTGGCGTATGCGTTCCATTGCGGGAACGAGCCGGAAAGCCTGGCCTACGCGCATGACCGCTGCATCGCGGCCTACATGGGGCGGGCCATGGGGTTCTACCGCCTGCGCCATATCGAGCGCAGCATAGGCATGGTCCTGAAATCGGTCGGTCTTCCACCCCGGGGCAGGCTGTCCGTGCTTGGCACCAAGCTGGCCTGGACGCTGCTGCAGCGGCGCCGGCGCAAGTTCACCGCGGACGCCCCGTTGCCGGCCTGACCAGGCGGCGGGCACCGCCGAGGTTGGCAGGCGGCGCCCCGATTGCTACACCGTCGCAAGACGCCGGGTTAGCTCAGATGGTAGAGCACCTGATTTGTAATCAGGGGGCCGCGGGTTCGATCCCTGCACCCGGCATTCGCCTGGATGGCGGTCCCGTCCCATCAGTGCCGCAGCGTGTCCATGGGTTGCCCACTGGTGGCGCGAATCACCGCGGCGAGCAGGCGGAGGGCGTCCGGACCGCCTCCATCGGTCAACAATCCCGTTTCCATTTCGGCCGCAAGGCTCTCGGCCTGCCCGGCGATGGTCTCGGCCGCGCGGCTCAGCGCCTGCTCGGCCAAGGCGAGCTGCAGGTCGTCAGACAGGGCGGTCCATTGGATGCGGCGTTTTGCAGCGGGAATGGTGGGCATGGCGTCAGTTCCATGTGGCGGTTGCCGCACATTCTCCGCCATAGAAGTTAAAACAATCCTTATGGATCTACACGAGGGACAAGGTGACGCTTGGCAGCGGGGCGAACTGCACCGTGATCTCCGCCGGGCCTTCCAGCCAGATCGGCGGGCAGACGCTGCCCAGCATCACGACCTGCCCGGCGCGCAGCCCGCCGAAGGCCTTGACCTCCTCCGATGCCGCGAGCCAGGCGAGCGCGCCCATGGGGTCGCCTAGAAGGTCGGCGCCGGTGCCAGTGCCGCGCTCACGCCCATCCACCGACACGCTGCCGGCCAGGGTCAGCAGGTCGAGGCTGCGCCAGTCCGGATAGGGAGCGCCCAGGACCGCCCCGGCGTGATACACCTGATCGGCAACCAGCGTGGGGCTGCCGAGCACGTCGAGCGGGCCGTAGCGGTTCTCGACCACCTCGATACCGGCCATCACCTCGCCAACCGCCGCGGCGGCCTGGGCGTTGCTGCACGGGCCGGGCGGGAGGTCCTGCGCCAGGACCACGGCCAGCTCGCATTCGACGCCGGGGTTCAGGAATGATGCGAAGCTGAGCGTGCTGCCGCTGCCATGCAGCCCGGCTTCGGCCATGAACCCGGTGAGCGGCCCGGGCAGGCCCAGGTACTCCTGCATGCGCCGGGAAGTCGCGCCGATCTTGAACCCGGCGGGAGGCTGCGCCCCGGACAAGCGGGCCACGGCGAGCTGGGCTGCGATCCCGTCCGCCAGTGCGCGGGGCGCGATGCCGGGCGGCAGCCGGTCCAGCACGCGCCGGCTCCGCCGCGCGGCAATCAGCGCGTGGGCGGCACGCTCCGCATCGAACGGCGCCAGGTCGGGGGCGTCAGCCATCAAGGCCGGCTCAGTTCGTAGAGCGCCACGGTCGCGGCGGCCGACACGTTCAGGCTCTCCATCAGGCCCGGCATGGCCAGGCCGGCGATCTCGTCGCACGTTTCCCGCGTCAAGCGGCGCAGGCCGGCGCCCTCCGCGCCCAGCACCAGCGCGACGCGCCGCTCCGCGAAGGCTGGGCCGCGCAGCGGGGCGCCGCCACTGTCCAGCCCGACCACCCACAGCCCGGCGGCTTTCAGCGCCGCTAAGGTCCGGGCCAGGTTCACGGCGCGCAGCAATGGCACCTGCTCCAAGGCGCCCGAAGCGGCCTTGGCCAACACGCCTGTCTCCTCCGGCGCGTTGCGGTCCTGGGTGATGACGCAGGCGGCGCCGAACGCCGCGGCGCTGCGCAGCACGGCGCCGACGTTGCGGGGATCAACCACCTGGTCCAGCACGAGCACCGGCCCGGGCCGGTCCAGCACGGCCGAAAGCGCGGGGGGTGCCAGCAGGTCCGCAAGCAGCGCGGCGCCTTGATGCACGGTGTCCCGGCCCAGCAGGTGGTCCAGCTTGGTGCGGTCCGCGCGCTCCGGGGCCAAGGGCCAGGGCTGCGGGAGGCGGGCCTGCAGCGTGGCCTCCGCTTCCTCGGTCAGCAGCAGGCGTTTCAGGCGGCGGGCCGGGTTGGCCAGCGCCGCCGCCACGGGATGCAGCCCGTGCAGCCAAACGC
>CAXTUO010000680.1:0-2832 GCA_964247175.1 uncultured Acetobacteraceae bacterium
GGCGGGTCGGGCGGCGGCGGTGCGGCGCGATGGCACAGCACGGCGGGCACGTGGCGGATGCGGCCCGGCCCGGCGACGGCCGCAGCACGGCGGGCCAGGTCGTAAGCCTCATGGGGCGCGGCAGCCGGATCGAGGCCGCCGAGTTCGGCGATCAGCCCGGTCCGGTACAAGGCAAGCTGGCCGATCACGTCGGTGGACTGCATGGCGTCCGGGCTGTAATCCGGCTTGAACCGCGGCGCGCTGCGCCGTCCGGAGGGATCGGCCTGGTCCTCGTCGGTGAACACCAGCAGCGTGTCGGGACCGAGGACCGACAACGCCTCAAGCAGCGCGGTGGGCGGCAGCGTGTCGCCGGGTTCGAGCAGGCCGGCGACCGGGCCGGTGACCGCGCGCAAGGCGAGATTGAGCGCCTCGATGGCCGGCGTCAAAGGCGGCAGGTCGATGATGGCGACCCGCGGATCGGCCTCCGCCAAGGCCGTGACGGCGCGGCGCGGCCAGGGCGAGTGCAGCCGGCAGGCCAGGCGCAGTTCCCAGTCCTGATGCACCTGCGCCTGCAAGGACGCGGCGGAGCGCAGCACGGCCTCCATTTCGCTGTCCCCCGCCCGCATGGCAAAGCCGACGCGCGGACCCGGCAGCGGCGCAATGCGGGACAGCGCGCCCGGTGGAACCGTGTCATGGGCGGCGACCCAGAAGGCGTAAGCCACGGGATCATCGGGCGGCACATCAGGGAACAGGCCCGGCAGCAGCGGCGAGCGTGCCCGGACCGGGGCAGCCTCGGCGACTGCGACCAGGAGTTCGGCACGTCCCAATCCCTCCAAGGCGTTGGCAAGCGAGCCGGAAACGGGGTCGCCGCCAAGTCCGAACGCCTGGGTAGCCACCCTGGTGGCGAAAACAGAATCGGCAGGGGCGTCGGCATCGCCCGGCCCGTGCAGGGCGGCGAATTCGGCAGTGCTGGCGAGGACTCGAGCCAGCGCGAGCAGGTCCGCCCCGCCCCGCCGGGCCGCGACCAGGGCGGCCAAGCCCGCCGCGTCCGGGTCCCGCCCGAGCGCCGCGCGGTGCAGGCGCAGCAAAGGCCCGCCGACCGCGCCGGCATCCTCGGCGGACGTGAACGGCGTCGAGCCGGGCGGGGAGGGCGGCATGAGCCGTGTATGCAGAAGGCAAGAACGGGAGGCAAGCCGCCGGCCCCCGGCGGGGCGAGGGACGGCGGCACCGGGCGTGGTTAGCGGTCGGTCGTGTCCGGGGCGGGGTTGGTGGTGCGCGCCTGCTGGGCTTCCCGCGCTGACTTGTTCGCGTTGTGCCGGCCCACCGCGCAGCCCGCGGCGGCGCCCAGCACCCCATGGCCCGCAACATGCCCGGCGACGCCGCCCACGGCCGCGCCCTTGAGGCATCCCGCCGCTTGTGCCGGCGCGAGGCCGCCCAGCGTCAAGGCGAGGGCGCCGGTCGCAATCAGAATGGTCCGCATGAAGCAACTCTCCTGTGTTTGATGTCGTATCAACGCGCGTCCGCGCGAAAAGCTCCCGCAATGGACCGGCCGGGCTGCGCCTCCCGCGTTTCCTGCAAGGCCAGCAGGCCCAGCACGCCGGCAAGGCCCGCGGCGGCGAGCGCCAGCAGCGCCGGGGCGTTGCCGAACCGGTCCGCCACGGAGCCGGACACCGCCGTGCTCAGCGTCGCGCCGGCGCCGACCGCAAGGCCGAGCAGCCCCATGCACAGGTTGAAGCGCCGTGTCCCGCGGGTCAGGTCGGCCGCGACCAGCGGCAGCATCACCCCGAACACCGCGGCGCTGATGCCGTCGAGCGCCTGCACCAGCACGACGTAAGCCGGATGGGCGTCGAGCGCCAGCAGCACGCCGCGGACCGGCAGGGCGGCGAAGCCCAGCAGCAGCACGGGCCGCCGGCCCCAGCTGTCGGCCGTGCGGCCCACCAGCGGGGACAGCCCGGCCACAATGGCCTGCGGCACCACCACGCAGGCCGCGATCACCAGGTTGGCGCCCGCGCCGGTGGAGCGCGTGACCTCGTTGGCGACCAGCGGCAGCATGGCGGCGTTGGACAAATGGAACAGCCCGACGCAGCCGGCGAACACCAGCAGGCGCCGGTTGAGCAGGGACCAGATGGCGCCGGGCAAGCCGCGGGTTTCGGCTGCGATGGGGATGGCCCGCGGCTCGGCGGCGGGCGGCGGCAGGGAGCGGAGCGTCAGCAGGCCCAGCGCCATCAGCACCGCGGTCGCCCAGAACACGCCGGCGCCGGACACGTAGGTGCCGATCGCGCCCAGCACCACCGCGGCGACCGCGCTGCCGATGGAGGACCAGCGCGCGTTCCGCCCCAGCCGGACGCCCAGCCCGGCGCGCCCGGCCAACTGCAAGCTGACCGCCGCGATGGCCGGGCCGATCATGCAGCTTGCGAAGCCGTGCAGGATCTCGGCGCCCATCACCGAAAGCCACGCGGAGGACACGGCGAACAACAGCGCGCTGAGCGCCACCGCGATGCCGCCCAGCGCCACGGCAAGGCGCTTGCTGCGCATCGCATCGACCAGCGCTCCGGCCGGAAGCTGGCTCAGCATCGCGACAACCGTGCCGAGGCTCAGTGCCTGGCCGATGTCGGCCTGCGTCCAGGCCTGCGCCGTCAGGTAAACGGCGATGAAGGCGCCGAACCCGGTCTGGCTGCTGGCCACCAGGGCGTTCAGCGCGTCGAGGGCGCGGGCGCTCTGGGCCGTCAGCGCCGGCGGCCTTATCCTTAGACTGCGGGACACGTCCCATCTCACGGAGGAGGACTCGCGAGAACGACCGGCGCGGCACCAGCCTTGTATTCGGGCACGGCGCCGATCTGGTCGGCGGGGATC
>CAXTUO010000681.1:0-198 GCA_964247175.1 uncultured Acetobacteraceae bacterium
ATCGGGCTGCCTGACCCCATGCCGGAATGACGGAGCTTGCCGACGCACGCCGGCCAATACGACATCCACGTTGGGCATGGAGGCGTCCGACCCTCTTTGCCCGGACTCCGTCGTCGTTCCGAAAGGCGAGCTAGCGCGCAAGGCGGTGTCCTGCCACACGGCGATGGTTCACCCTCGCGGCCCTGTGATCGAACGCCT
>CAXTUO010000681.1:208-2462 GCA_964247175.1 uncultured Acetobacteraceae bacterium
CCCCACTTAGGTTAGCTGTCATCCGGCGGACAGCCGGTTCTGGGAAGAACGGCAGTGAGGAGTTGAGCGAAGCTGCCATTCCGGCCTACGGGATGGAGATCAAGACGGACGCGGAAGCCTGCCGGCGCAGGCGGGCCGACCTGGCTGCCGTGCTGAAACAGGAAACGTCTGACCCTCCCTGTCCGCACCCTGGGTCTTACGAACAGGAGATCGCCCGCATGACGATTGACGTTGGCCGCCGCACCGTGTCGGCGCTGGGCGCTGGAGCGTTGGCCGCAGTCCTGCCGGCCGCCGCGCGGTCGCAGGCGCAGCCCCCCACGCCCGGGAACCTTGCAAGCGGGTTGCCAAGCCCGCGCGAGGCGCCAAGCGTCGGCGCCGAGCTGCCGGAGCTGCCGCCGCCACAGCCGGCCGGCTTGAGCGAACGCCTGTTCCCCGGCTTCCGCGCGCAGGACGTGAAAACGGGCGGCGCCACGATCCACCTGCTGAGCAAGGGCTCGGGTCCGCCGCTGCTGCTGATCCACGGCCACCCGGAAACGCACGTCACCTGGCACAAGGTCGCGCCGGCGCTGGCCGACGCCTACACGGTGGTCGTGCCGGACCTGCGCGGCTACGGCGACAGCTCCAAGCCCGGCTACAGCCCGCAAAGCCGCGAGTACTCGTTCCGCAGCATGGCGCAGGACATGGTGGAGGTGATGGCCCAGCTCGGCCACCGCCGCTTCATGGCCGCCGGCCACGACCGCGGCGCCCGTGTCGTGCACCGCATGATGCTGGACCACCCGGACGCGGTGCTGAAGGGCGCCGTGCTGGACGTGGCGCCGACGCTGACGATGTACGACGACACCACCAAGGAGTTCGCCACCAAGTACGTGTGGTGGTTCCTGCAAATCCAGCCCGCGCCCATGCCGGAGCACCTGATCGGTGTGGACCCAGGCTACTACCTGCGCGACCACCTGGCCGTGCAGGGCAAGACGCCGGGCGCGGTCACGCCCGAGGCGATGGCGGAGTACATCCGCTGCTACTGCTGCACGGGCACCATCCGCGCGGTGTGCGAGGATTACCGCGCGGCGGCCGGGACCGACCTCGACCAGGACCGGGCGGACGACAAGGCCGGCACCAAGATCAAGGCGCCCCTGCTCGCGCTGTGGGGCGCGAAGGGGACCGTGGGCCAGCTCTGGGACGTGCTCGCCACCTGGCGGCCGAAGACGCAGGCGTCCCTGGAAGGCGAGGCGCTGCCGTGCGGGCACCTGATCCCGGAGGAGCAACCCGAGCTTGTGATCTCGCACTTCCGCCGCTTCTTCACGGCATAAGGCGGCGCCTGGGAGCGAACCGGGCAGCGGGTGTCCCGTCGCGCCCGTGCCGTCTCGTGCCAACAGTTCTGCGCTCCGACTGTTCCTGCGCTCGCGGCTCACGCCGGAACCCGCGGGCGGGAGCGGTCAGGGCGAAGGGCGGTTGGCACCAGGCCACCGATCCCGGCCATCCCTAGTGGCCGCGGTGTCAGGCGCGCCGCGCCGCAACCCGGTCAAGGCAGGTTGGCGCTGTCGCCGCCGGTGACCTCGATGCTCGCCCCCGTGATCATGCGGGCGGCATCGGAGGCGAGGAAGACGACGCTGGGAGCGATGTCGTCGGGGTCGATCCAGGGCACGCCGAGCGGGGTCTTGGATGCCAGGCCTTCCTTGGCGGCGGCCTCGTCCTTCGCTTCGTCGCCGGTGGGGGTTTTGCCCGCCACTTGCAGCGCCTGCTTGTAGCGCTCCTCGTGCCGAGTCAGCGCTGTGTCAACCAGGCCGGGGATAACGGCGTTGACAGTTATGTTGTGCGCGCCGAGCTCGAGCGCCGCGGACTTCACCAGGCCGATCAGGCCCCACTTGGAGGCCGAGTAGGCGGCGCCGAACTTGGTGCCGTGGCGGCCCTGGGTGGACGAGGTGACGATGATGCGTCCGCCGCCGCGGGCCACCAGCATGGGGGCGAAGACGCGCAGCATGTTGGCGGTGCCGGTGAGGTTCACGTCGATCTGGGTGTGCCAGTCGGCGTCCTTCATCTCGAGCAGGGGCTTGAACCCCTGCACGCCCGCGTTCGCGAACAGGATGTCGAGGCCGCCAAACGACTCCTGCACCTGGCCAGCCGCGCCGCGCACCGCGCCCATGTCGCGCTGGTCGAGGTGCAGGGGCAGCCACTGCACGCCTTGCGCCGCCACATGCCGCCCGGTTTCGTTCAGCTCGTCCGCCGTGGCGGGGGCTTCCTCCAAGCTGTCGTCCAC
>CAXTUO010000681.1:2472-2831 GCA_964247175.1 uncultured Acetobacteraceae bacterium
AGGGCGATGGCGGAGGATCGCCCAATGCCGCGTGCCGCGCCGGAAACCAGGGCGACCTTGCCGGCCAGCGTCGTCTCGATTGCCATCGTGTTCTCCACCGTTGTGCCGCCAGGCACAACCTAACCTGGAAGGCGGGTGCGCCTGTGGTCCATGATGATCAACCGTTCGGCATCCCCGCCGGTTCTGTGCGGACCACACGGACAACCATGGCTTTGGCGCAACTGGCTTGGCCAGCCCGGGCCGGGCGTGTCCGGCGGCGTGTCCTACAAGGCTTCGCGGTTGGGCTAGCCGCTGCGTGGGCGCCGGGTGCGGCCGGCGCCGGCGGGTTCGACGGGCAGCCAATGGATGTGCGTCTGGAC
>CAXTUO010000682.1:0-2824 GCA_964247175.1 uncultured Acetobacteraceae bacterium
GTCCTCAGTTGCGGAGCGGCTTGCCGGTGGCAAGCATGTGTTCGGTGCGGGCGAGCGAGGCGGGGGTGCGGACCAGGGCCATGAAGGCGCTGCGTTCAAGGTCCGTCACGTCGTCCTCCGTCAAAACGTCCAGCGGGTCGGCGTCGCCCCCGGTCAGCACGCGGGCCACCTGCTTGGACACCACCACGTCATGCGGCGTCGCCTTGCCGGTGGCGGCGAACCCTTCCACCGCCAAGTCGAGCGCCACGCGCCCGCCGGGTCCCGGCAGGCTGTACTCGAACGCCTTGGGCGGCTGGTAGCCGTCGGCCAGCGCCAGCACGCGCTGCTTCGCGTCGTGGAGCAGCCGGTCGCGGTTCATGGTGATCCCGTCCGTGGGCCGCAGGAACCCAAGGCCGCGCGCCTGGGCGGCGGACTTGCTGACCTGCGCGGTCGAGATGACCTCGAACACCTTGGCGACCGCGGGCATCGGGCCGCGCGGCAGCCCAGGCGCCGCCTGCCAGCGCCCCAGCAGCTCCTTGCACCCGCCCCAGCCCGGCAGCAGGCCCACGCCGACCTCGACCAGGCCCATGTAGGTTTCCGCGTGCGCCTGCACGGCGCTGCAATGCAGCAAAACCTCGCACCCGCCGCCCAGCGCCATGCCGGACGGGGCGCCGACCACGGGGACCGGCGCGTATTTCAGCGCCTTGTACGCCGCCTGCCCGCCCGCGACCTGCTGCTCGATCACCGGCCAGGCGGCGACGTTGGCGGCGAACATGGCGATGCCGAGGTTGGCGCCGACCGAGAAGTTCTCGCCCTCGTTGTGGATCACCATCCCCTTGTAGGACTTCGCCGCCAGCGCCAGCGCCTGGCCCAGCAGCCCCAGGATGTCCGGGTCGAGCGCGTTCATCTTGCTGGTGAACTCGAAGCACAGCACGCCGTCGCCGATGTCCCACACGCTGGCGGAAGCATTGCGCAGCACCGGCTTGGCCTGGCGCTTGATGTCCTGCAGCAGCAGCACGCCCTCCGGCCGCTTCACCGGCGCATACTCGCCCGCCAGGGTCAGGCATTGCAGCGCGCCGTCCTGCACGCGGTAGAACGAACGGCCGCGGGCCAGCGCCAGCAGCGGCGGCACCGGCAGCCCGGCGGCCTCCACCGCCCCCGCCAGCCAATCGGCGCCCAACCGGTCCATCAGCTCGAACGGCCCCTGGGTCCAGGCGTAGCCGAGCCGCATCGCCTCATCGACGGAAGCGATGTCGTCGGCGATGGCGGGCACCAGCGACGCCGCGTAAGCCAGGGTCTGCACCAGCACGGCCTGCGCGTACTGGCCCGCCGGGCTTCCATGCCGCACCAGCGCGCCGAGGTCGCGGCGCGCGGCCTCGACGGCCTCCAGCTTCGGCTTGATCGCCGGGCGGTACTCGCCGGTGGACAGGTCGATGGCCTCCCGCACCCGCTCACGGCCCGCCTTGTTCATGCGGTAGAAGCCACCCTTGCCCTTCCGCCCGGTGCGGCCCTCCGCGATCATGCGGGTCAGCAAGGGGTGCGCCTTGAAGATGCGGCGGAAGTCGTCGCCCGGCGGCAGGCTGAACAGCAAGAACGTGGCCACCAGCGGCATCAGGTCCAGCCCGACCAGGTCCACCAGGCCGAACACGCCGGTCTTGGGAATGCCCATGGGGCGGTGCACGGCGTCGGCGTCCTCCACCGTCACGCCGCGCGCGATGGCCTCGTTCACCGCGCAGGTGATCCAGTAGGTGCCGATGCGGTTGGCGATGAAGCCCGGCGTGTCCTTGCAATGCACCACGCCCTTGCCGAGGCGCACGTCGCACAACCGCGTCAGTTCGGCGGCGACCTCGGGCCGGGTATCGGGGCCGGTGACAAGCTCCAGCAGCCGCATGTAGCGGGGCGGGTTGAAGAAGTGGGTGATGCAGAAGTCGGCCTGGAACGCCGGGGACTGCTTCTTGGCCAGCGAGCGCAGCGGGATGGTGCTGGTGTTGCTGGACACGATGCTGCCGGGCTTGCGCACGGCATCCACCCGGTCGTACATCGCGCGCTTGGCGCCGAGGTCCTCGACGATCACCTCGACGATCCAGTCGCATCCCGCGAGTTTTTCCAAATCGTCGTCGAAGTTGCCCGGCGTGATGAGCCGGGCGGCGTCCGGCGTCATCAACGGCTGCGGGTCGGCTTTCTTCAGCCGCTCGATGGCCGCAGCCGCGACCCCGCTACGCGGCCCCTCCTTCGCCGGCATGTCCAGCAGCAGCACCGGCAGGCCCGCATTGGCGAGATGGGCGGCGATGCCGCTGCCCATCAGCCCGGCGCCGAGCACGGCGCAGCGTTCGATCGCCATGGTCACACCCGCGCCAGGACCGTGGTGACGCCCTGGCCGCCGCCCACGCACATGGTCGCCATCGCATGCTTGCCGCCGGTGCGGGCCAAAAGCGACGCCGCCTTGCCGGTGATGCGCGCGCCCGACGCGCCCAAAGGATGCCCCAGCGCGATGGCGCCGCCGTCCAGGTTCACCCGGGCGTGGTCCAGCATCAGGTCGCGCTCCACCGCCAGCGCCTGCGCGGCGAACGCCTCGTTCAGCTCGACCACGTCCATCGCCGACATTTCCAGCCCGGCGCGCGCCAGCGCCTTGCGCGCTGCCGGCACCGGGCCGATGCCCATCACGTCCGGCGCGCAGCCCGCGACCGACATGGCGGCGATGCGCGCCAGCACCGGCAGGCCGTGCTTCTCCGCATAGTCGGCGCTCGCCACCAGCACCGCCGAGGCGCCGTCGGTCAGCGGCGAGCTGGTGCCCGCCGTCACCGTGCCCGTCGCCAGGAACGCCGGCTTCAGCGCGGACAGCCCG
>CAXTUO010000683.1:0-2816 GCA_964247175.1 uncultured Acetobacteraceae bacterium
CTGCGCGCTCGGTCGAACAGCGGCTGCACCGCCGGGTTCGGCATGGCGGGTTCGGCGAACGCTTCCAGTTCCTCCGGCGTCAGCAGCCAGCGGGGGAAGAAGGTGGTGAGGGCCAGTTCGGGGAACACCACCAGCCGCGCGCCGCGCGCCGCCGCTTGCTCCAGGAGCGCCACGATGCGGGCCATCGTTTGGGCGCGGCTGTCCGCGCGCTGCACTGGACCCATCTGGGCCGCCGCGACGGTGACGGTCCGGGCCATCAGCGCGCTCCCCGCGCGACGAACCGGCCGTTGCCGGGCCGGGCCAGCACGGTCTCGCCGTCCCACACGACTTGGCCGCGCAGCAGCGTCGCGGCCACCCGGGCGCGCATCGGGCGGCCATGGTAGGGCGACCAGCGCAGGTCCGGGCGGTCCTGGATCGAAGCCTCGTCGAAGTGGAACCGGCCGGGTTCCAGCACCAGCAGGTCCGCATCCTTGCCCGGCGCGATGGCCCCCTTGCGCCCATCCAGCCCGTGGTGCCGCGCCGGGCGCTCGGCGCAGTAGGTCGCCATGATCGTGGGCGGCAGGCCGCGTCCCTCCAGCAGGGTGTACATCAGCGGCGCGAAGCTCTGCAGCCCGACCAGCCCGGCGCCGCAGGCGAAGATGTCGGCAAACCCCTTGCGGTCCACCGGCCAAGGGGCGTGGTCGGTGGACACATAGGCGATCTGGTCCGCCAGCAGCGCCGCCCACATGCGCTCCACCTCCGCCGCCGTGCGGAACGGCGGGTTGCACTTGCCGCGCCCGCCGAGGCGCACGAGGTCCTCCTCCGTCATGCACAGGTACTGGATGCACGCTTCCCCGGTCGCCTGCCCGCCCGCGGAGCGGAACGCTCCCGCGATGGCGAAGCCGCGGGCGACGGAGGAATGGGCGATGTGGACGTGCGCCCCCGTCGCCAGCCCGATCTCGAAAATCTCGTTGTCCGCCAGCGTTTCCGCGAGCGGCGGGCGGGTGCGGCAGTGCATGATCGCCTCCGTCTGCCCGGCGGCGCGGGCCTCCGCAGTCAGGCGTTCCACCAGCTCCTGGTCCTCGTTGTGCACGGACACCGGCAGCCCCGTCCGCGCGATGGCGGCGAACGCCTCGATCATGGTCGGGCGGTCGATGCGGGGGAAGCGCACCGGGTCGTACTCGTAGGTCGAAAGCTTGAAGGAGCACGCGCCGCCCGCCGCCAGCCCGGCCACCGCGTCCACGCCGCCGTGCTTGGCGATGGTCCCATACAGCGCGACATCGACATGCGCGGTCCGGTTCACCCAGCCGATCTTCTCTGCCAGCACCCCCGCGTCCGTCACCGCCTGCGGCACGTCGTAGGGCATGTCCACGCAGGTCGTGACGCCCCCGGCCGCGGCCGAGCGGGTCGCGCCCTCGATGCCGGGCCAGCCGATGGCGGAGCTGGTGTGCATGTGCCCATCGACGAGGCCGGGCAGCACCAGCTTGCCGGCGTAGTCCAGCACCGTGGATGCTTGCGGGGCCGCGCCGTCGCCCACGGCCGCGATCCGCTCGCCCGTGATGGCGATCCAGCCATCCGGGATCACCTCCGCCGCCGTGACGACCGTGCCGCGGACCAAGCTATCGTACATGGCTCTCCAATCTTTAACCGGCCCCATGTTACCGGGCCGGGCCGGCGGTGTGAACAGGCAGGCGTTACCGCGCCAGCAAGGCGCGCGCCTGGCCCAGCAGGGCGCCGCCGGGCCGGCGCAGCGCGTCCAGCACGGTGAAATGGTCGGCGCCCGGCACCGGCAGCAGGGCGCCGGGCCGGTGCTGGGCGGCGCGGCGGGCGTGCAGCGCGCGGCTGTCGGCGACCAGCGCCGGCAGCTCCGCGCTGCCGTAGGCCACGCTCATCGGCTTGTCCGGCGCGGGCAGGCGCAGCGGCGACAGGGCGGCGATCTCCTCATCGGTGAGGGACAGCTTCTCGTTCAGGTAGGTGTCGCGCAGCGGACCCAGCTCGAACACGCCGGAGATGGGCAGGGCCGCCGCGACCACAGGATGGGACAGCGCGGTGGCAGCGAGGTGCCCGCCGGCGGACCAGCCCGACACCACGATGCGCCCGGTGATTCCATGCGCCGCGCCGTGTCGGGCCAGCCAGTCGAGCGCCGCGTGGATCTGCCCGACGATGGCCGCAAGCGATGCCTCCGGCGCCAGCGTGTAGCCCGGCAGCGCCGCCGACCAGCCGGACGCCAGCGCGCCCTCCATCAGCGCCGCCGCCCCTTCACGGTCGTTGCGCTGCCAGTAACCGCCATGGATGAACACCAGGCAGTCCGACCCGGGCGCCCCGGGAAATAGGTCCCAGGCTTCGCGCTGGGTGGCGCCGTAGGCGAGGTCTAGATGCTGCGGGTGCTGTGCGCGAAACGCCAAGGACTCCGCACGCAACATGTCCATATAAGCGGGGCCGCCGGGGCAGGCGGCGGTGTTGTTGTAGGCGGCGTCCCGCTCCGCACGGCTCATGCGGCCCCAATCGGCTGTGCTCACGGCAACCTCCCCCTTCCGGCGCGGCAGCACCACCGGGCCTGCCGCGCCGGAGGTTGCCGCTCAAACCGCGAAGCAGGCAAGGCCCTCCGCAAAGGCCGGCAGGGTGCGATACGCGATGTGCAAGCCGTCGCCCTGACTGACCACCTGGAACCCAAGCTCGGCCCATAAGGCACGCAACGCCTGCGCCGAGTAGATCGTCACATGGCCGTTCCGCGGCGCCACGTACCACCAGCTTAAGCCCCGTTGCGCAAAGTCGCCGGGTTGCAGCAGGGTCGAGAACACCACGATGCCGTCCGGCTGCACCCGGGCTGCGACCTC
>CAXTUO010000684.1:0-613 GCA_964247175.1 uncultured Acetobacteraceae bacterium
ACAACGATCCGTTCGAGCTGCTGCCGCAGGACTGGTCGTGGTGGCTGCGCAACCGTCCGGGGTCCGAAGGGTCGCACGGGCTGCCCGAAGCCGGGCGCCGGGTCGAAACGGCGGCCGGCCCCTCCGATGGGGCGGACCGGGCGCTCGGCGCAAGGTAGGCGCCTCGACCCACGCCTGCTTTCAGACAGAGCATAGGCCAACACCGAGCCGAGGTTCCCCGATGATGAAACGCCGCACCTTGCTCGCCACCGGCGCCACCGTGCTTGCCGCGCCGCGTGTGGCCCGGTCGCAGGCCGCACGGACCCTGCGGTTCATCCCGCAGATCGACGTCCCGCTGCTCGATCCCGTCGTGACCAGCGCCTACATCTCGCGCAACCACGGCTTCGTGGTCTTCGACACGC
Organism: uncultured Acetobacteraceae bacterium; assembly: GCA_964247175.1. Lineage (GTDB taxonomy): Bacteria > Pseudomonadota > Alphaproteobacteria > Acetobacterales > Acetobacteraceae > CAHJXG01. The sequence goes on from CAXTUO010000684.1 coordinate 402, forward strand.
TGTTCGGACAGGACGACGCGTTCAAGGCGCAGCCGCAGATGGTGGACGGGTTCACCACCGAGCCCGACGGCAAGACCTGGCGGCTCACGCTGCGCGACGGCCTCAGGTTCCACGACGGCAGCCCTGTGCTCGCCCGCGACTGCGTCGCCAGCGTCAACCGCTGGGGCAAGCGGGACGCATTCGGCCAGGCGCTGATGGCCGCCACCGCCGAT
>CAXTUO010000684.1:623-2815 GCA_964247175.1 uncultured Acetobacteraceae bacterium
TTCGGCCGCGGACGACAAGACGCTCGTGTTCCGCCTCAAGCGGCCCTTCCCCCTGCTGCCGGACGCGCTGGGCAAGGTCGCCGGCGTCATGTGCGCGATCATGCCGGAGCGGCTGGCCAGCACCGACCCCTACACGCCGATCACCGAGATGGTCGGCAGCGGCCCGTTCCGCTTCGCCGCCGCCGAGCGGGTGCCGGGGGCGCTCAGCGTTTACACGCGGTTCGAGGGCTACGTGCCGCGTCCGGGTGGCACGCCGAGCTGGACCGCCGGGCCGAAGATCGCCTACCTGGACCGCATCGAGTGGGGCGCCATCCCTGACCCGGCGACCGCCATGGCTGCGCTGCAGCAGGGCCAGGTCGATTGGTGGCAGGAGCCGTCGCTCGACCTGTTCCCGGTGCTGCGGCGGGACGCCAGCCTCCTCACCGACACGCTGGACCCGACGGGCGTGCCGGGCATGGTGCGGTTCAACCACCTGCAGCCGCCGTTCGACAACCCGGCGGTCCGGCGTGCGCTGCTGGGCGCGGTGAACCAGGCCGACTTCATGCAGGCCGTGGCGGGAACCGACCATTCGCTGTGGAAGGACGGCGTCGGCTTCTTCGCCGCCGCCTCGCCGCTGGCCAGCAGCGCCGGAATGCCGGTGTTGGACGGCCCGCGCGACATGGCCCGCGTGAAGGCGGATCTTGCCGCCGCCGGCTACAAGGGCGAGCGCGCGGTGGTGATGGTCGCAACCGACCTGCCGGCCTTGCAGGCGCTCGGCGAGGTGGGGGCCGACATGCTGAAGCGGGCGGGCATCAACGTGGACGTGCAGAGCACGGATTGGGGCTCGGTGATCCAGCGCCGGACCAGCAAGGCGCCGGTGGACAAGGGCGGGTGGAGCGTGTTCTTCACCAGCTTCTTCGGCGTGGATCAGTTCACGCCGGCGACGCATCTCGGCCTGCGCGGCAATGGCGAGGCCGGGTGGTTCGGCTGGTGCAACTCGCCCCAGCTCGAGCAGTTGCGGGACGCCTGGTTCCAGGCCCCGGACATGGCGGCGCAGAAGGCGATCGCGGCGCAGATCCAGGAGCAGGCGTTCCAGGACGTGCCCTATTTGCCGACGGGCGAGTATTACCAGCCGACCGCCTACCGCAAGACGGTGAGCGGCGTGCTGAAGGGCTTGCCGCTGATGTGGAACGTGAGGAAGGAGGGGTGACCACGGCCGTTCCGGTGCCGCTTGAACCCGGCGGTGCCAGACGCAAGGCAGCCGTCGAGGACGCGGACTCCGACGTCCGGTTTCCCTGAAGCCCGGTCATCGCCAATCTCGGGGCCAGGACATCAGGGCGCGAGCAGGCCGAGATCGATGCTGTCCGCCATGGCACGGTAGCCGGCGCGGTTGGGGTGCAGCTTGTCGCCAGGGCCGCCAACCGTGTTGTCCGGGACGAACTCGGCCTTCATCTCGCCGGTGGCGGGGTCGAGCGTCGCCTTGTTGAAGTCCACCACGGCGTCGAACAGCTTCGTTGTCCGCACGAAATCGTTGTAGGCGAGGACCTTCGCGTTCTCCTCGTCGGACCCGTGCTCGGGGTTGGTGCTGTGCAGGTTGGGCGTGAGCGTTGCGCCGATGATCCTCACGCCAGGCAGCCGGGCGCGCAGCCGCTCCACGACATCCTTGACGCCGGCCTCGACCTGCTCGGGGGTGGCGCCCTCGCCGCCTTTGCCGAAATCGTTGGTGCCCTCCATCCAGATCACCGCCGACACCCCCGATAGCTGCAGGATGTCCCGGTCCAGGCGCTGCTGCGCCGCGGGGCCGCCGGCAAACGGCTTCTCCGGCGTGTAGGAGGCCGGGCCGATGATCCGGTTGCCGCCGATGCCCTGGTTCACCACCACCACGCGGCTGCCATGCTGCGCTTGGAGCCGCCGCGCGAGGACGTCGGGCCAGCGGTCATCGCCGTTCAGCGTGGAGGCGGTCCCGTCGGTGATCGAGTCTCCGAACGCGACCACGAGCTTCGTGCCCGCCGGCGCGTCCATGTCCACCGCGTCGAGGAAATACCAGGACGCGGTGGCGAACGGGAACGCATCGTCACCCTCGTCAGCCGCCGCCGCCGAGCCTGCGCCCGGCGCGGTCACGTAGGAGGTGGTGAGCGCCTTCGCGTGCCAGGTCATCGGCCCGCTCTGCCCGGCGACGTGGAGGCTGACGGCGAGCTTGCGGCCCGTCAGGG
>CAXTUO010000685.1:0-2804 GCA_964247175.1 uncultured Acetobacteraceae bacterium
GGCCAAGCGAGCGCGAAAAAGCCCAGTCGTCCGCTTCATGTCCGGCAGTGCCATGCGTCGCGGTGTGATCATCCGGCAAGCCGCAAGCCGTATGTGCAGCAACGCCCAGGCAGGTTGGGCGCCGCTCATCCAAGCCGAACGAAAGTGACTTGCGTCGCCGCTCCACCCTCGGCCACGCTTGGGGCCGGCAAAGGAAGGACAGGACCATGGGCCAGCTCGCCGCAAAGGGCGCCGGCTTGCCGGAACTGACGTTGCGCGGCCTGGTAGTCGGAGCGCTCATCACCGTTCTCTTCACCGCGTCCAACGTTTATCTCGGGCTCAAGGTCGGCCTGACCTTCTCGTCGTCGATCCCGGCGGCGGTGATCTCCATGGCGGTGCTGCGGCTGGCGCACGGCTCGAACATCCTGGAGAACAACATGGTGCAGACCCAGGCCTCGGCTGCGGGCACCCTGTCCTCGATCATCTTCGTCGTGCCGGGGCTGGTGATGACCGGCCATTGGCATGGCTTCCCCTACTGGCAAACCGCCGGCATCTGCGCCGTGGGCGGCCTTTTGGGCGTGATGTACTCGATCCCGCTGCGCCGGGCGATGGTGGTGCAAAGCGACCTTGTTTATCCCGAGGGCGTCGCCGCGGCGGAGGTTTTGCGGGTCGGCGACCGCGCCGGGCACGCCGCCGCCGGCGAGCCGGGCTTGCCGGACATCCTGCTTGGAGGGGCGGTCGCGGCGGCGTTCAGCCTGCTGTCGGGCGGGTTCAAGCTGCTTGCCGACGCGGCCAGCTGGTGGTTCGCCGCGGGGGGCGCGGTGTTCCGCCTGGCCACCGGCTTCTCGCTCGCGCTTGTCGGGGCGGGCTACCTGATCGGCATCGTCGCCGGGCTTGCCATGCTGCTGGGCGTGGCGGTCGCCTGGGGCGTGGCGGTGCCGGCGCTGACCGCCACGGCCGGCATCCCCGCGGGAAGCAGCCTGGCCGCCTTCGCCACGGGGATCTGGAGCCAGCAGGTGCGCTTCATCGGCGCCGGCACCATCGGCGTCGGCGCGATCTGGACGCTGATCGTCCTGATGCGGCCGATGGCGGAGGGCGTGCGCGCCTCGCTCCGCGCGGTGCGCGACATCCGCGGCGGGCGCGGCCAGGCCATCCCGCGCACCGAGCGCGACATCCCCATCCATTGGGTCGCGGGGTTCAGCCTGCTGCTGGCGGTGCCAATGGCGCTGGTGTTCGGCGCGTTCCTGGCCGACGCGGAAGCCCCGCCCACGGGCGGCTTGTTCTGGGAGCTGGTCGCCTGCGCCGTGCTGTTCACGTTTGTGTTCGGCTTCCTGATCGCGGCCGCCTGCGGCTACATGGCCGGGCTGGTCGGCTCGTCGGCCAGCCCGATCTCGGGGATCGGCATCGTCGCCGTCACGCTGGTGTCGCTGCTGTTGCTCGCGATTCTGGCGCCGTCGGGCACGCTCGGCACCCCGGCGGGCGGCCGGCTCGCCATCGCCGTGGCGCTGTTCACCACGGCGGTGATCGTCGCCGTGGCGTCTATCTCCAACGACAACCTGCAGGACCTGAAAACCGGCTACCTTGTGGGCGCGACGCCCTGGCGGCAGCAGGTCGCCCTTGCCGTGGGCTGCACCGTCGGCGCGCTGGTCATCCCGCCGATCCTCGACCTGCTGTATGCCGCCTACGGCTTCCCGGGGGCATTGCCCCGTGCCGGCATGGACCCGGCGCAGGCGCTCGCGGCGCCGCAGGCCACGCTGATGTCAGCCATCGCGACCGGCATCTTCACCCATCGGCTGGACTGGACGATGATCCTGATCGGCGTCGGCCTCGGGGCCGCGGTGATCGCTGCCGACGCCGCGATGGCCCGGCGCGGCACGGCGGCGCGGCTTCCGGTGCTGGCCGTCGGCATCGGCATCTACCTGCCGCCCACCATCAGCGTCACCATCGTGATCGGCGCCGTCCTCGGCTGGCTGGTCCACCGCCGCCTGCTGCGACGTGCCGGGGCGGCGGGGCTGGACGCAGGGACGGTTTCGGAGCGACCGGGCCGCCGGGGCGTGCTGCTCGCGTCCGGCCTGATCGTGGGCGAAAGCCTGATGGGCGTGCTGCTGGCGGGCATCATCGGCGCCACCGGCAACCAAACGCCGCTTGCGGTGGTGGGCGAGGGCTTCGAGGCAACCGCGGGGTGGCTCGGCCTTGCCGCCTTCGTCTTGGTTTGCGCCGGGTTCTGCGGACGTGTGCTGCAGCAGCGCTGACGGCGCGTTGATAGGACGTCCACCCGGCGCCAAGCGTTTGATGAAGGGTCGGGGCGCCCAGGGTGCCTCGGAATGGAGTGCATTTTCCCGACCCGTCGAGCATGGCGACGTGCTCGCGCCGTCCAGGACGCTGCGCTCGGCGCTCCGCCGAAGGGCGATTGGGACGAAGGAATGGGGCTGCCTGTCGAACCAAGGGGTGTTTGCTGATTACGTCGCAGCTGGCGTGCCGTGACCGGGGTTGAACACCGTTTGACGCTACAGGATGGCCTGCACCGGAAACGCCGATGCAGGCCGACGTGCAGGACTGCCGGACGGAAGCACAGAACCTGGGTGAGCAGCGTGCTGGCCAGGACGCCCGTTCGGCACATCCACGCAGGCTTGGCATCGTGATGCACACGCGAGGCGACGCGCCTGCCGCCGAAGCCGCAATGCGCCTTCAGGGATCAACGCTTGGTGTTTGGCGGTGGCGGCTGGCGCTGTGGACGCCATACCTTGGGTCTCGCAAACCAGGCGCTGCACTTGCAGCGACGAAAGGTGTCCATGCCTCCCACCACGCAGCAGCTCAAGGCCGAC
>CAXTUO010000686.1:0-2801 GCA_964247175.1 uncultured Acetobacteraceae bacterium
GTCCAGCAGGATCGCCGGCTGGGTCGTCTCCGCACGGGGACGCTCGATGGAGGCGGCTTGGCTCATGGCGGTTCCCTGTTTTCTGGTGATGCAGGCGGCTTAGCGCCGGGCAGTCCGGCTGAATTCCTGCTCCAGCCCGCGGCTGTAGCGGGACATGACGTGGCAGAACGCGAAGTAGAGGGCGGCAAGCACGAGGTAGAGCTCGATGCTGTAGGCTTGCCAGACCGGGTCGGTGATCGCCACCTTGCCGGCGAGCAGCAGGTCGAAGATGCCGATGATGAGGACGAGTGAGGTGTCCTTGAAGAAGCCGATAAAGGTGTTGACCAACGGCGGGATCACCAGGCGCAGCGCCTGCGGCAGGATAATGAGGCGGGTCTTCTTCCAATAGGACAGGCCCAGCGCGTCGGCCGCTTCATACTGGCCCTTGGGCAGCGCCTGCAGCCCGCCGCGCACCACTTCGGCCAGGTAGGCGCCGGCGAACAGGATGATCGCGACCTGGGCGCGCAGCAGCTTGTCCGGGTTGAAGCCCTCCGGCATGAACAGCGGGAACATGACGCTGGCCATGAACAGCAGGGTGATGAGCGGCACGCCGCGGATCAGCTCGACATACAGCACGCACAGCATCCTGACCGCCGGAAGCTCCGTGGAGCGGCGGCCGAGCGCCACCACCACCGCGAGCGGGAAAGCGAAGGCCAGGCCGAAGGTGGACAGGATCAGCGTGATCGGCAGCCCGCCCCAACTGTCCTGCGGCACGTACTCAAGGCCCCCCACGCCGCCCCACATCAGCACGCCGATGGCCGTGAGCGCCACGACCCAGATCAGCAGCAACTCCTTGCGCCAGAACCGGCGCATGGCGGAGATGGCATACAGGCCGATGAACAGGGCGATGACGATGGCCGGGCGCCACTGCTCCTCGTAGGGGTAGCGGCCGAACAGGATGAAGCGGTACTTGTCGCCGATCATCGCCCAGCAGGCGCCGACCCCCTTCGCATCGCGGCAAGCCGAAGGGTCCGGCCCGGCGTCGGTTTGCGGCACCGTCCACACCGCGTGCAGCACGGCCCAGTCGAAGAAGCCGATGGCCCAGCGGACGATGAGGTAGATCAGCGCCAGGGTGACGGCGGTGGACAGCCAGCCGCTGAACAGGTTGGCCCGCGCCCACGCCACCGGGGCGAAACGGGCGGCGGCCGGGCGGGCGCGCTCGGTGATGGGCGCAGCGGGCGCCGCCGAGGCGGCGGCGATGCCGGCGATGGCGGGAACCGGGTCATGGGCGGCTTCCCCAAGCGCCGCGGTGGTGCGGGTGGTGCTGTGCGACATGGCTTAACGCTCCACCAAGGCGATTCTGGCGTTGTACCAGTTCATCAAGGCGCTGATGGACAGGCTGATGGCGAGGTAGACCACCATGATCGCGGCGATGCCCTCGATGGCCTGGCCGGTCTGGTTCAGCGTCGTGCTGGCGATGGACACCACGTCCTGGTAGCCGATGGCCACCGCGAGCGAGCTGTTCTTGGTCAGGTTCAGGTACTGGCTCGTCATCGGCGGGATGATGACGCGCAGCGCCTGGGGCAGCACGATCTTGCGCAGCACGGTGCCGGGGCGCAGCCCGATGGCGCCTCCCGCTTCCCATTGGCCGGTCGGCACGGCGAGGATGCCGGAGCGGACGATCTCGGCGATGTAGGAGGCGGTGTAGATGACGAGGCCCAGGGTCAGCGCGCTGTACTCCGGGCTGACGGTGGCGCCCCCGGTGAAGTTGAAGCCGCGCAGCACCGGCATCTCCACCGCGAACGGCGCGCCGAGCGCTCCCCAGACCAGGAGGGGAAAGCCGACGAGCAGGCCGAGCGCGACCGGCCAGACCCTGGGCCGCCTGCCGGTCGCTTCCTGCTGCCGGGTGGCGGTGCGCGACCAGGCGACCGTGCCGACGATGCCCAGGACAAAGGCGCCCAGCGCCCACCAGAAAGGGCCTGCCCACTCGACCACGGGGATCTTGATGCCGCGGTTGGACAGGAACACGCCTGGCAGCGGGTGGAAGGAATTGCGCGGCGCCGGCAAGCCTTGCAGCACCAAGTACCAGAACAGCAGCTGCAGCAGCAGCGGGATGTCCCGGATGACCTCGACATACACGGCGGCGAAGCGGGAGATCAGCCAGTTCTTCGACAAGCGCGCGACGCCCAGCACCGTGCCCCAGACCGTCGCGAGCACGACGCCGACCACCGCGACCTTCAGCGTGTTGAGCAGGCCGATCAGCAGGGCGCGGCCATAGGTGTTCACCGCGGGGTCGTAGTCGATCAGCGACTCCCCGATCGGGATGCCGGCGGTGCGGCCCAGGAAGGCGAAACCGGTGGCGATGCGCCGGGCGGCAAGGTTGCGGCTGGTGTTCTGCACGAGGTACCAGACAAGGGCCGCGACGGCGCCCAGGATCAGCACCTGCCAGACGATGTTGCGGAAGCGCGGGTCGGACCAGCTCAGGCTCAAGGCCCTCTTGGGCGCGGCCCGCGCGGGCGAAAGGCGGGGATCGATGACGGCGCCGGACATGGGCGGTTCCCTAAAGGTCGAGCCAGGGGGGTGGCGCCAAGGCTCGTGCTGCGGATGCCATGCGACGGGCGCCGTAGAGGCATGTGGCATTGGCATGGCCGCAATCTGCCCCGACAATCCCAGGGAGGGCAACGGGCATCATGAACCAATTTGGAGAAAAAGGGCCGCCCTGGTACCAAGGCAGCCCTTTTTTTGAGCAGGTCGAGCGCAATGTTGGGCGGTTCAGCGGATCGGCGGCGGGTAGTGCAGGCCGCCCTTGTTCCACAGGTTGT
>CAXTUO010000687.1:0-2800 GCA_964247175.1 uncultured Acetobacteraceae bacterium
CCGAACGCATGGCGCGCGACCTGCCGCCGGCCGACGCCGCCCGGTTCCGCGCCGTGCTGGACCACGAGCGGCCTTGGTTCGACAACGCCCGGCGCCGCATGGCCGACGCCCGCGCCGACCTCGCCCGCAGCATCGCGCAGAACCCGTACGACCAGAACGCCGTCCACGAGCGGATGGAAGCCTACCAGGCCCGCTGGGCGGAAACGTCCGGACGCTTCGGCGACAGCCTGCTCGCGGCCATCAGCACCTTGTCGCCGGAAGGCCGCGCGAAGCTCGCCGAAACGACGCAGCACTCAGGCCCGCGGTGAGGCAGCGTGCGGGGCGAACCGGCGCTTCCCCGGCGCCGGCTGCCGCTTTGACGCCTGCAGCCCTGCTGCTGGCTGCGGCGCTGGCCGGGTGCAGCCTGGGGCCGTTCTACCAAAGGCCGGCGCTCGACATCCCCCCGGCGTTCCAGGCCACGGCGGACACGGCGGAAGCCGCCTGGCCGCCGCCGGAATGGTGGCGCAACTTCCATTCCCCGGAGCTGGACGCCCTGATCGCCAGCGCCCGGGCTTACAACAACGACCTCGCCGCCGCGGTGGCCCGCGTCGTGCAAGCGGATGCGCAGGTGCGGATCAGCGGCGCGCCGCTGCTGCCGGCGCTCGACGCCGCCGCCAGCGACAGCTACCGCCGCACCGGCATCCAGGGCAGCGGCGGCACGTCGAGCTTCAGCATCGACCCCGTCACCGGCGCACCCATCCCGCGCACGGGATCGGGCCGCCGCTACTTCGACGGCCGGGTTTACACCGCGGAGCTGCAGGTGTCCTACGACCTGGACTTCTGGGGCCGCAACCGTGCCCTGGCCCAGGCGGCGCAGGCCACCGCGGTGGCGACGCGCTTCGACCAGGAAACGGTTGCGCTGACCGTCGTGACCTCCGTCGCCAACACCTACTTCCAGGTGCTGGCCGGGCAGGACCGGCTGGCCGTTGCCGAGCGCAACCTGCGCGACGCGGAGCGCATCCTGGGCGCGTTCCGGGCGCGGCTCACCGTTGGCACGTCCAACGCGCTGGACGTGTCGCAGCAGGAAGCGCTGGTGGCCGGGCAGCGCGCGAACCTGCCGAACCTGCGCAACACGATCGAGCAGCAGCGGATCGCGCTCGGCATCCTGACCGGCTTGCCGCCGGAGCGGCTCCAGGTGGTCGGGGGGTCGCTGGAAAAGCTGCCGCTGCCGCTGGTCGCCCCGGGCCTGCCGAGCGAGCTGCTGGCCCGGCGCCCGGACGTGGCCAACGCGGAAGCGCAGCTCCAAGCGGAGAACGCCAACATCCGCGCCGCCCGCGCCGCCTTTTTCCCGAGCGTGCAGCTCACCGCGTCCGGCGGGCTGACCAGCACGGTGCTGGCGACCATCACGGGGCCGGGCACGGTGGTCGCGCAGCTTGCCGGCAACCTCACGCAGACCATCTTCGATAACGGGCTGCGCCGCGGGCAGCTCAACCAGGCGAAGGGCCGGTATGACGAGCTGCTGGCGGATTACCGCCGGGCGGTGCTGCAAAGCTTCACGGACGTGGAACAATCATTGGCGGCGCTGCGCTACACGACGGAGCAGGAGAAGCTGGAGCGCGAAGCCATCGCGGTGGCGCAGCGCTCCGCCGACATCGCGCGGGCGCAGCTCCAGGCGGGAACCATCGACATCATCACGTCGCTCAACACGCAGGTGACTCTTTATAGCGACCTGGACCTGCTGACGCAGGTGCGGCTGGCGCGGTTCCAGGCGCTGGTCAACGTGTACAAGGCGCTGGGCGGCGGCTGGACCCAAGCTTCGGCGGCAGCGCAAGGAGCCGAATCATGAAGCGCGTCCTGCTGATCCTACTGCTGCTGGGCGCGGCCGGGGGCGCCGGATACTATTACTGGTTCCGCCCGGCGGCGACGGAACATGCCGGCGCGGGCGGCGGGCGGCGGCGGGGCGGCGGGGAGGAGGCCGCGCCGATCCCCGTGCTGACCGCCCGGAGCGAAACGCGGGACGTGCCGGTCTATCTCGACGGCCTCGGCACGGTGCAGGCGTTCAACCTGGTGTCGGTCCGCCCGATGATCGACGGCCCACTGACCGAGGTGCGGTTCCATGAAGGGCAGGACGTGCGCGCCGGCGACATCTTGGCGCGCATCGACCCGCGGCCCTACCAGGCGGCCCTCGACTCCGCGGTGGCGAAGAAGCAGCAGGACGAGGCGAACCTGGCCAACGCCCGGCTGGATGTCGGGCGCTACGCGAAGCTCGCCGCCAACAACTACAGCAGCGGGCAGCAGGTGGACACTGCCCGCGCCCAGGCCGCGCAGCTGGAAGCGCAGGTGCGCGGCGACCAGGCGCAGATCGACACGGCGCGTACCCAGCTCAGCTACACCGAGATCAAGGCGCCCATCGACGGGCGGGTCGGGCTGCGCCAGGTGGACCTCGGCAACATCGTGCACCCCACCGACCTCGTTCCGCTCACGGTGATCACGCAGTTGAAGCCGATCTCCGTCGTGTTCACCCTGCCGCAACAGGCGCTGCCGGTGGTGGCGAACGCGATGGGGGATGGGATGCCGGAGGTGCTGGCGCTGAAACAGGGCGGGGGCACGGCCGATCCGCTGGACCGCGGCCAGCTTGCCGTGCTGGACAACCAGGTCGATCCGGCGACGGGCACGATCAAGCTCAAGGCGACCTTTCCCAACGACAAGCTGCTGCTGTGGCCCGGCGGCTTCGTGAACGTCCGCATGTTGGCGGAAACGCAGCGCAGCGTGGTCACGGTGCCGACCGCCGCCGTGCAGCGCGGGCCGCGCGGCGCCTTCG
>CAXTUO010000688.1:0-2798 GCA_964247175.1 uncultured Acetobacteraceae bacterium
ATGGCAACCTGCCGCCGGACGCGCCGGTGACGCGCGACACCTATGCCCGCGTGCAGCAGGAAGCGAAGCGCCTCCGCATCTACGACGGCGTCGTGTTCCATCCATGGGTGTTCGCCACCCTGCCGCCCGGCTGGACGCCGGAGGATACGAAGTACGAGGTCTCGGTCGCGACCGACTACGCCATCAGCCTCGGGCGCGGCCGGTACTGCGCCCGCGTGCCGGTCAGCCGGGCGCAGATGGCGGCGATGGTGGCGTTCCTCAATGAGCAGAACGCGCCGTATCGCAGCGGGGCGCAGCAGTTCGAGTGGAGCGTGTTCACCGACAACTGCATCCACCTGGCGCACAACGCGCTCGCCGCCGCCGGGCTTTGGGCGCCGTGGCGCATCCACCGCCCGTTGCTGGTTTCGGTGTTCGACTTTCCCACGCCGAAGAACGAGTTCGTCAACCTGATGCGCCGTGCCAACGACCGGCGCCTGCTGGATCTGGCGGAAGCCTACCGCGACCCGGCGGCCCGCCGTTCGCTGACCGAGTACGGCCGCCTGCCGGCCGGGCCGGGCGCCCTGGCCGAGTCGCGCGGGCCGCAGCGGCCAAACGAGGTGTACGACACCGACCTCAAGCTGATCTTCTACGACGCCCCGCCGTTCGGCCCCTACCAGGGATGGTTCGACTCGATCTTCAGTGACCCCGCGGAGCTGGACCTTCACCGGAACGCGGCGGCGTTCGCCGCGGCCTATCGGGACGCGGAGGCCGACCGCCGGCCGCTCGGGTGGTGGCAGGAGCGCCCACCCTATGCGGAAGACCCGGCGTTCCCGGCGTTCTATGACAAATTCTACCAATCGGTGGCGCAGGAACGCATGCGGCTGCGGGTTATGGGATGGCAGCGGCCCGCCGCCACGCTGAACTGAGGCGTTCTCGCCGGCCTCCGTCGTTGATCCTTTACGGCACCCTGGCGCGCTAGGATGTTGCGATGCGCGACAACTCGGCTATGGTCGATGCAGGAGTGAACGTGACCGAACTCAAGAGCGATCCCGTACTGAGCATCCAGACCGCCCCCGAGCGGGCCGTGGCCGAACTGCTGGTCAATGCGCTGCAGCTTGAGGTCACGGCCGACAGCATCGACCCGGACATGCGGCTGTTCGGGGAGGGCCTGGGCCTGGACTCGATCGACGCGCTGGAACTGGCCTTGGCCATCACCCGCGCCTATGGCTTCGAGCTGCGGTCGGATGATGAGCGCAACCACCAAATCTTCGCCTCGCTCCGCAACTTGACCCGACACATCGAGGCGCACCGAACCCGGTAGGCATGGCCCGCGTGACGGCACCCGCATCAGGGCCTGATCTCCAGCCGTTGACCGACCGGGCACCGGGCGCGGTCCTGTTCCACCGTCACGGCCGGCCCGTGACCGCCGCCGCTTTCCTGCACGACGCGCTGAGCCTGGCGGAAACGCTGCCGGACGCCGGGCACATGGTCAATTTGTGCCAAGACCGCTACGCCTTTGCCGTCGCCTTCGCCGCAGCACTGCTCCGCCGCCAGCCCTGCCTGTTGACAGGCGACCGGTCGGAGGCCGGGGTGGCGGCGTCGGCGAAGAGGTTCCCCGGCGCCTACGCCGCTGCCGAGGTTCCCAGTTCCAGCCCGTTCCCTACCTGCCCCGTGCGACCGGCCGGGGACGCCCCCGCCGCAGCGCCGCCGGTCCCGCTCATCCCCGCACGCCAGCTCGCCGCGATCGTGTTCACCTCCGGCAGCACCGGCGAGCCGGTCCCGCACAACAAGCCGTGGGGCGCGCTGGTCCACCGCAGCCGGGCCGCCGCCGCCCAGTTCGCGCTCGACGCCGTCCAACCGGGCACGGTTGTCGGCACCGTGCCGCCGCAGCACATGTACGGCTTGGAGCTGACCGTGCTGCTGCCGCTGCACGCCCCCGCCGCAAGCTGGTGCGGCCCGGCGTTCTTTCCCGGCGACGTGCACGCCGCGCTGTCCGCCGTGCCGGCCCCGCGAATCCTGGTCACGACGCCGCTGCAAACCCGCGCCCTGCTGCACGCCGCCACCGGGTTGCCGCCGCTGCGGGCCGCGATCTCCGCCACCGCGCCGCTGGATAACGGCCTCGCCGCGGAAGCGGAACGGCGCTGGCAGGCGCCGATGCTGGAGATCTTCGGCGCGACGGAGGTCGGCTCGGTCGCCAGCCGCCGCACCCTGGACGGGGACGCCTGGACCGCCTACCCCGGCGTTTCCGTGGAACAGGACACGGAGGCGACGACGGTTTCGGCGCCCTGGGCCGAACCGGCCGTGCTCGCCGACCACGTCGAGACCCTGGACGCGCGGCGCTTCCGGCTGCTGGGACGCCGGACCGACCTGGTGAAGCTCGGCGGACGCCGGGCGTCGCTGTCCGGGTTGAACCGCATCCTCCGCGGGCTGGACGGCGTGGCGGACGGGGTGTTCGTAGTGCCGGGCGACCTGGAGCAGCGCGCCACCGCCCGGCTCATGGCCGTCGTGGTGGCGCCCCGGCGCAGCCCGGACAGCATCCTCGCGGAGCTGCGCGGCCGGGTCGATCCGCTGTTCCTGCCGCGCCGGGTGGTGTGCGTGGACGCGCTGCCGCGGAACGAGCTCGGCAAGCTGCCGCAGGGGGCGCTGCTGGCGCTGCTGGCCCGGCACGGCGCGCCCGCCTGATGCGGCCCCCCGTCTGATGCACCCGGTCGGCGGGTTTCGTATCCCGGATGACCATCCGAGCCTGCCGGGCCACTTCCCGGGGCGGCCGGTGGTGCCCGGCGTCGTGTTGCTGGACGCGGCCTTCGCGCTGATCCTGG
>CAXTUO010000689.1:0-2341 GCA_964247175.1 uncultured Acetobacteraceae bacterium
GGCCTGCCCGCCACGCCGCTGGACGCGCTGCTCGTGGAGCGGGCGGCGTCCCTGGCGCGCGATCACGCACGTGCCCGGCTGGCAGTGGAGGCGACGGCGACGGGCGTGCTGGCCGGGGTGCCCCGGCGCGTCCGCATCCCGTCGGAGCCGGACCGCGCGGCGGCGGTGCTGAACGCGCTACGCGCGATGATCGCCACCGGGCTGGGCGCCGTGCTGTGCGTGGTGGGCGGCGACCCGACCACGACCCTGCTGCTGATCCAACTCGCGGCCTTCGCGGCGTTGCTGGGGTTGCAGCCCAACCCGTCCGTGGCCGCCGCGGCGTTCCTGCCCGCACTGCCATTCGGGGTGGCACTGGCGGGCGCGGTGGTGTTCGGGCTGCTGCCGCTGGCCTCGGGCTTCGGCCCGTTCGCCCTGGCGGTGGGGCCGGCGGTGTTCGCGGTGGGCTTGGCCGCGCGCCACCCTCGCACGGCGCCATACGCGCCGGCGCTGCTGATCTACTTCACCATCCTGCTGTCGCCGGCCAACGTGCAAGCCTTTAACCTGCTTACCTTCGCCAACCTGGTGCTGCAACTCGCGGTGGCCACCGTGCTCACGGGCGCCGCGTTCCGCCTCGTGCTGCCGGTGAAACCGCGGCGGCGGCTGGTGCAGGTGGCGGACCGGGTCGTGCGCTCGCTGAAGCGGTCGCTGCGCGACGGGGATGCAAGCCGGGCCAACCCCGGCGACGTGCAGCCCTCGCTGGCATTCGACCGCCTGGCGCAGGCGCTGCTGTGGGCGCGGGCACGGCACCCGGGGCAGGGCGGCCCACGCCCGGTGCTGACCCGGCTGTGCCTGTTTGCCGAACTCGACGCCGCGGCGTGCCGGGCCTGGCGCGGGTTGCGGGACGCCGGAATGCGCGCTCCCAGCCTTCTGCCGCCGGTGCAGGCGGGAGAAGCCGGGCTGGCGCAAGCGGCGCCGGATGCGCTGGACGCCGCCGCCCGCACCCTGCTGGCGTCCGGGGACGCGCAATCGGCCCCGGATGCAGTGCTGCGGGCCGTGTCCGGGCTGCACGGCGCGGCGCTGCTGCTGCGGCAGCAAGGCTCTGCCCTGGGCCGCTACGGCGTGACGGCGAACTGACCCATGTGGCGGGAAACCAACCTGTTCGGCATCTATGTCTCGCCCTTGCTGACATACATGGCCGTGGCCGGGCTGGTGTATGCCCCCATCCGCTTCGTGCTGATCAGGCTGCGGCTGTTCCGCTGGACCTGGAACCCGCCCTTGGTGGAGGTAGGGCTGTTTATCTGCATACTGGGCGTCCTGGTGAACTGGTTCTGAGCGCATGGTTGGCGGCACGATATTCAAAAGGGCGCGCAGGGCGGCGCGGTTCCTCATCACGGGGCTGGTGCTGGCGCTGGCCGCGGTAGCGGCGTTCGTCGTCTGGACGCACTACCTCACGGCGCCCTGGACGCGCGACGGCCAGGTGCTGGCCTACGTGGTGGACTTGGCGCCGGAGGTATCGGGCCGCGTGGTGGCCCTGCGAGTGGCGGACAACGCGGAAGTCCACCGCGGCGACGTACTGTACGAGATCGACCCCGTGGACTTCCAGATCGCCGTGGCCGACGCGCAGGCGACCGTCAACAGCAACACGGCCGACCTCGCGAACAAGAAGGCGGAGGCGGAGCGCCGGGCAAGGCTCACCACGCTGACCACCTCGTCGGAGGAGCAGCAAACCTACCGCTCCACCGCCGAGATCGCCACCGCGACGCTGGCCGGCTCCATCAGCCGGCTCAACCAGGCGAAGATCAACCTGGAGCGCACCGTGGTACGCTCCCCGGTCAACGGCTACGTCACCAACCTGCAGCTGCACGAAGGCGACTACGCGACCACAGGCACGCGGACCCTGTCGCTGCTGGACCGCGACAGCTTCTGGGTCGTCGGCTACTTCGAGGAAACTAAGATCGGTGCCATCAAGGTGGGCGACCCGGCCGTGGCGCTGCTGATGGCCTACCGCGATCCCGTGCAGGGCCACGTGGAAAGCATCGCCCGCGGCATCAACACGCCCAACACCCAGCCGGGCACGCAGGGCCTGGCTTCCGTCGATCCCGTGTTCACCTGGGTGCGGTTGGCGCAGCGCATCCCCGTGCGCATCCATATCGACTCCGTACCGCCCACGGTGACGATTGCCGCCGGCATGACCGCGACGGTGACGGTGGGGCCGGATACAGCGGCATCGACGCGGGGGCTGGTCTCGCGCGTGTTCACGCAAGGGGGCCGCTAGTGGATAGCATTTGACGGCGTGGTTCAGAGTCGCCCTTTTTGGGTTACACGAGGCGCGCGGAAACGGCCGGCCTGCAAGGGTCGGATT
>CAXTUO010000689.1:2351-2797 GCA_964247175.1 uncultured Acetobacteraceae bacterium
ATTTTGGCTGGAAGGGTGTCCGGTGCGGGAGGCGGCTCGCCTTTCCGCGGCAAGCCCGCTGGGGCTGAGTCGGTCCCAAGCCCAGCAGGGTCAGCCAGTGCGGATGGCCTTGGCCGGTCATCAGCTCGCGCGGGCTCTTGCCGTGGCGCTCGGCATGTCGGCTGTGCGTGAAGCGGCGATGGTTCAGGAAGAAGCGCAGCAGATGGCGTTGTCAGGTTGACGAGCGAAGGGTGTTGATGACCTCAGGCCGGCTTCGGTGCCTATGCGACATCAGCAACCGCGGCGACCTCGCGCCAGGTGCGGAAAGCGGCGTCGCGGGCGGCACGGTGCTGGGCGGCGGTGAGGCGATGACGGCGGAGCTGGAAATGGTTGTGGATGCGGGCGTGGGTGGACAGGAAGCGCTGGGCGTGGCGCACTGACTTGAACCGCTGCATCTGCCGCTCTCG
>CAXTUO010000690.1:0-2796 GCA_964247175.1 uncultured Acetobacteraceae bacterium
TCCTGCATGATCTCCATGTGGCGGCGGGCGACGGTCTGGGCGCCTTCCAGGGCGACCTTGTTGGCCGCGGTCAGCACCTCAAGGTTCTTGCGATGCAGCGACAGGAAGCTGTCCATGTCGGGCATGCCCGGCATCGACGGCACCTTCATGTCGCTGAACATGCGGGAGTACTCGGCCATCTTCGCCATGCCGGTCTCAATGGCGTTCCGACCCATCTGGGTTGCGTTCTCGGCGGCTTTGGCGGTGGCGTTCTGCATGCGGGTGGCCGGGTCGTCGCTCATCGTGGGTCCTCCTGTTTGAGCGGGACGCTAACACGGCCCGCGGGGGGCGCATACTGTACCTTACAAAGGCGGCACGTCCGGCTTGGGCGGCGGCGGATCGGCTTCCGGCGGCGTCTCGGGGGCGCTCGCATCCTCCACGAGACCCGCCTCGGTGAACACCGCCGCGGCCTCTTCCGCCGGGGATGAGGCGGGACGGCCCGGGAGCATGTTCTCTGCCTGGATCGCGCGGTCCAGGCCGCGGTCCACCGCCGCCATCGTCGCCGACAAGTCAGGGCTTTCGTCGCCCTCCCAGGCGCGCAGGGCATACAGCCACAGGGCCAGCAGCCCATGCACCCGCAAGCCGCCAACGATGCCGGAAGACGGAATCCCCGCGCCGTCCAGCAGCCACTTCATGCTGCGCAGCGTGGCGCCGTACAGCAGCAAGGAGGTCGCCGGATCGGTTCGCAAGGCGCTCAGCAGTTGCAGGATGCCGGCCCGGTGCTGCTGCAGCGCGTCGAACCGCGACATCACCATGTCGAACAGGCGCTCCCGCGGGCTTGGCTCATTCGACCCGGCGGTCAAAGCGGCCTGGTCGGCCTGGATGCCGAACCGCAGCAGCACCGCGCCGCGCCCCGGGAAGCGGGCGCGCACGCGGTCGAGCGGCAGGTCGGCGTCGCGCGCCGCCTCCGCGATGTTCACGTCGGCCCAACCGCGCAGCGCGGCCTGGCTGAACACGGCGGCAATCAGGGCTTGATCGAGTTGCTTGTCTTCCATGCCCCTGAGATGGGCCAGGGATCAAAGCCTGTCGAGGGGCGCGGCGCCAGACTCAGGCCGCGCTCCCGGGACACTCGCAAGGTGAGTTCCCGGGACACTCGCAAGGTGAGTTCCCGGGACACTCAGGAGGCAAGTTCCCGGGAGCGTCGGGTAGCGGCGTCAATCGCGCGCGACAGGAGGGCGGGCCAGGCCGCGTCCGCCATGAGGACCGCAAGCGCCCGTTCCGTGGTGCCCGCCGGGCTGGTGACGGCGACGCGCAGGGCGGAGGCGTCCTCCATGCTGCCCGCGAGCAGCGCGCCGGAGCCGGCCACGGTGACGCGGGCCAGTTGCCGGGCGAGCGCCGGGGGAATGCCTTGCTCCACGGCTGCCCGCTCCAGCAGTTCCGCCAACAGGAACACGTATGCGGGACCGCCGCCGGACACGGCGGTAACGGGGTCGATCAGGCGTTCGTCACCGACCCAGGCAACCTCCCCCACCGAGGCCAGCAGATCGTTGCACAACGCCTGCTGAGCGGGAGTGACGCCCGGGCCGGGACAGGCAACGGTGATGCCCTGCCGGATCGCCGCCGGGGTGTTCGGCATGGCGCGCACGACCGACGCCCCGGTCCCCAGCAGCGTTTGCAGCCCGGAGATCGTACGACCCGCCATGATGGACAGCATCACCGTCCCATCCCCGGCGAACCGCGCGATGCCGGGCAACGCCGCGTCGGCCTGCTGCGGCTTCACTGCGAGAACCACCGCCGCCGGGGCAAAGCCCGGCGGCAGGTCGCCGGGAGCAGTGACGACTTGGACCCCGTTGCCCGCCAAGGCGGCTGCGACCGGGGCGGGATCGATCACGAAAGACGGCGCCAGGCCGCGCTCGCGCCAGCCGGCCAGCATGGCGCCGCCCATCCTGCCGCCACCGAGCAGCAGGAGGGGCGGCAGCGCCTCCGTCACGCTTCCCCCACGCACTCCAGCATGGCGGCCTGCATGGCTTCCGCCGGGGTCTTGCCGCCCCACAGCACGAACTGGAACGCGGGGTAGAAGCGTTCGCATTCGGTGATGGCGATATCGACCATGTCCTCCAGGCTTTCGGCGCTGGCGACGGAGGCGCCGCGCAGCAGGACGCTGTGGCGGAACAGCGGCATGCCGTCGTCGGCGTCCATGCCGAAATGGCCGATCCACAGCTTCTCGTTGGCCAGCGCCAACAGTTCATAAAGCGCCGCGCGTTGCTTCTCCGGCACTTTCAGGTCAAAGGCGCAGTTGAAATGCATCGCGCTGATCTCCCGCGACCAGCTGAAATACAGGCCGTAGTCGCACCACTTGCCCGGCGCCTCCGCGGCCATCTCCGAGTCGTTGCGGCGGTCAAACGCCCAGTCGTTGGCGGCAATGACCTGCTCGATGACATCAAGCGGGTTGGCCGCGGTCTCGGCGGCATAGGTATTCAGGGCTGACATGCGGGGTCTCCCCAGTTGAAGGCAGGCCGGGCCAATGCGCGAACCGGTTGCCCCACCGATGGTATAGGGGGCAGCGACTCACGCCAAGGGTTAGATGACCGGGCCTGGGATACGGGCAGCGATCGATGCTCGTGCGTGCGGTTCAGGCCACGCCGTCCGGGGACGGCGGCGGCATGGTGGACCCCGGGGCCTTCGAGCCTGGCGGCATCGTGCCGGGCGCCACCTCGGACGTCCCGCCTTCAAACGGGTCGGAAACCGGCGGGGCGGCGGGCGGCGCCTTTGAACCCGGCGGCATCGTGCCGGAGTCCACCTTCGACGCGCCGCCAG
>CAXTUO010000691.1:0-2791 GCA_964247175.1 uncultured Acetobacteraceae bacterium
GCCTTGCGGGCGGATGGCGCCGCCGAACCAGAACGACGCCAGCCGCCGGTCCACGGCCGCCCGCGGCAGCACGCCCCGGCGCGCGTGGACCAGCTCCGCCACCGCCAGGCACGCGGCGCCGACCGAGGCGGCAGCCAGGTCGCTGACGGCGAACGCGGACGGCAGCCCGCCGTCGCCCTCCACGGTCAACCGTCCCGGCCATTCCGGCCCGCCGCCGAGGGCGTGCCAGATTTCAGCGAGTGCGGCGTGGGTGGCGTCGGGCATCGGGCGGCTCCGGGCGGCTGGCAGTTGCCGTTTGAATGCCGCACAGGCACGCTCCGTTCCCCCATCGCGAGGCATCAGATGAGGCCGGGCAGGGCGGTTCCTGGGGGTGCCGGGGGTAAGAAAGGAAGCACCATGCGGACACTCGTGGTCGGGGCCGGCGCGATCGGCGGCTACTTCGGCGGGCGGATGGCGGAGGCGGGGGAGGACGTGACCTTCCTGGTCCGGCCGCGCCGGGCCGCGCAGATCGCGGCAAACGGCCTGGTGATCCGCAGCCCGCGGGGCGACATGGCCCGCCCGGTGCGGACCGTGCAGGCCGGCGACGCAAGCGGCACCTTGGGCGGCCCGTATGACGCCGTGGTGCTGAGCTGCAAGGCCTACGACCTCGATGAGGCCATCGATTCCTTCGCCCCGGCGGTGGGGCCGGGCACCGCCATCCTGCCGCTGCTGAACGGCATGCGGCACCTGGACGCGCTGGACGCCCGGTTCGGCGCCGCCGCCGTGCTGGGCGGACAGTGCCAGATCGCCGCGACCCTGGACCCGGACGGCACGGTCCGCCACCTCGGCGAGCTGCAGGCCCTTTCGCTCGGGGAGCGCGACGGGCGCAGCACGCCGCGGGTGGAGGCGCTGGGCGCGGCGCTCGCCGGGTGCGGCGGGCGGGTCAGCGACACCATCATGCAGGACATGTGGGAGAAGTGGGTGTTCCTGGCCTCGCTCGCCTGCCTCAGCTCGCTGATGCGCGCCGCGGTGGGAGACGTGGTGGCGGCGGGCGGGACGGAGATCGCCCAAGGGTTGTTCGACGAGGCCGCCGGCATCGCCGCCGGGCAGGGCCATGCGCCGCGCCCGGCCTTTGTTGAGCAGATGCGCGGGATGCTGGGGCAGGCGGGCCTGCTGTTCACCGCGTCCATGCTGCGCGACATCGAGCGCGGCAACCGGATCGAGGCGGACCACATCGTGGGCGACCTCATCGCCCGCGGCACGGCCGGGGACGCGCGGCTGCTGCGGATCGCGTTCGTGCACCTCAAGGCGTATGAAGCCCGCCGGGCGCGGGAGCAGGGCTGAGGCCTGCCGTGTCCGCGCCCTTGCAGCAGCAGAAGTCCGGAGAAACGGCAGTATAGTGTAGAGAACAGTACAGTCAGACGTTATTGTTATCAGTCTGGAGCAGCACGGCACTTGCGGAATGCAAAGTGGCCCTTGTTTTGCTGGAGAGTGTCTGCTTGGCTATTTGCCAGGCTCCCTCCGTGCTGACGGTTTGCTTCCAACATGAATTACCCGCTCACCACTCCTGCTCAGGCGCCTGTTGCCGCCACCCTGGCGGAAGCGGTGGCGGACCGCTACGGGTGCGTGGGCGTCATCAGCCGGGCGGCGGGCGGCACGGCGGCGCTGCTGGACCAAACGGAGCGCGAGCTGTTTCTCCGCCGCATCCGGTGCGTGCGGGTCCAGGGGGCCGCGTCGGGCGGCCTCGCGTCGCGCGACCTCATCGCGCAGATCGTCGCCCGGCCGGACCCCGGCGCCCTCACCGACGCCGACCTGAAGGCCGGGTTCATGGCGCTGACCGAGCCGGGCGAGGGCTTCCGCCGCGTGGCCCTGCTGGTGGCCGAGGCGCACAGCCTGCTGCCTTCGGCCCTGCGCTATGTCCAGCTTGCGCGCCAGGCCACGCCGGCCAAGCTCTGCGTCGTGCTGGCCGGGCAGCCCGGCCTGATGGCGGCCCTGGCGGACGAGGACCTCGCCCCGCTCAGCAGCGCCATGCACATGATGGAGCTTACGGAGCCGGCGGGGGCGGGCCTGTTCGACAAGGCCTCGCCTGCGCCGGAGCCGCCGGCCATGTCCCGCGGGGGCGGCTCCTCGCCGCTGGCCAGGCTGGGCCTTGCCGCCTTGATCGTCCCGCTCGTGGGGCTGATCTGGTGGCGTCACCTGCCGGCCATGCCTGCGGCGTCCGTGCCGTCCCAGGACGCACGGAGCGTTCCGGCCGTCGCTCATGCGCCAAGCGTTCCGGCCGCCCTCGAACCGCCGGTTGCTGGGCCGCCGGTTGCTGAGCCGCCGGTTGCGCCGCCCGCTGCGGCTCCCGCAGGCGGCGGAGAGCCTGTGCCCTCCTTGCCTGGTCCTGCGGCGCCTCCGCAGCAGGCCGGGGCCGACCTTCCCGCCGTGAACCCGGCACCGCCCGCCGCGGCCGCCATGGTTCCTGAGCCGCCCGCTCCCGCAGCGCCGCCCGCTTCTAAAGCGCCGGCAGAGCCGGAAGCGCCTGCGGAACGCAGCGCCGCCGCCACGGAGCCGCCCGCCGCCGTTGTTGCGGAGCCGCCCGCCATCGCCGCAGAGCCTCCTGCCGCTATCGCCGCGGAGGCGCCTGCGACCCCGCCGGAGCGCAGCGAGGGGCCGACAGAAGAAACGGCTCTGGCCCACCCTCCGGCACCGAAGCCCGCGGCGCCGGACGCCGGCCCGCCCACGCCCGAGCCTGCCATCACTGCGAAACCGCCGGCTCCGCACGGCACGCTGACCGTCACAACCGCGTTGCCCGCCCACGGCGGAGCAC
>CAXTUO010000692.1:0-2788 GCA_964247175.1 uncultured Acetobacteraceae bacterium
AGCGCACCAAAACACGCCATCACGACGTTCCCGAAAGCGATTGTGCAACAGGCTCCGCGATCCGCGTTTCTAGCTCCGAGACCTCTCGGCGGACCGACCGCACTTTCGGCAGGCCTGGGCGCGGCTGCCCGATACGGCCCAGGAACACCAGACTGTCGGGGTGGCGGCCCAGCACGGCCTGGAACCGGGCAGCGAGCGTCCGCGCCTTGGCTTGCAGCGCCAGGTCTGCGGTGAAGGGCAGGTTGTGCGCGCCGTAGTGTGAGAAGATCAGGGTCGCCAGCCCCGGCTGCATCGCCAAACCCAGCCGCGTCGCCGTCAGCCAGAACCGCTGCACCGAGCCGCCCAGCCGCAGCAGCCGGGTTACCCGGTCCCCGTCTTCCGGCGTGGCCGGAACCAGGGTGAAGAAAGCGGCGCTGCCCAGGGCGGGCCGTAGGTCCAACTGCGCCGCGGCAGCCCAGGTGCCGGAAAGCCGGTTCATGCCGTGCATCCGCGGCCAGTGCGCCATCGCCCAGCGCATGATCCGCAACGTCGCCTTGTCCAGCCCAATGGCGTCCGCTGGCAGCCCGGTGGCGCTATGGCCCGGCGACCAATCAATGACTTTCTGGTGGACAGCGAAGGTTTCCTCCGCCCTCAGGCGTATGTCGGTCGCCAGCGCGCCTAGCCAGGCCATGCGCAGCCGGGCGCCCCGGTCCTCGTACCAGGACACTTGTAGATCGGGGCCTGCCGCCGCCTGCAGCGCCGCGCGCTCGGCTGCGCGGAGCGGGCGGGTCAAATATGGGCGCCGGTCTACGGAGCGCAGGGCGAGAACCGAATGCAGCCGGTCTGCCGTAATGCCCGGCGCCAAGGGCATCCTAGCAACAATGCTGTAAGGGTCGCTTTCACCTTCCACGAACCAGTCCAGCCGACGGCCCTGGGCGCTGGCCGCGATCCGCAAGTTCTCCAGCAGCATGCCGCCGGACATCAGCGACGGCTCGCCATCCCGGTATTCGTAGGGATTCATGCCCGACTCGGTCGCTAGGTGGATGCGGACGGTTTCGTTGTCCAGCTTCCCAAACCGCCAGGGCTGGGTGTTGTCGCCGCTGGGTGCCCAGCGGGCGGCGTCCAGTATCTCGTCCAGCGCGGTGCGGGCCGCCGCGGGCGCCGACGGGGGGGCTAGCGCCAGGGTCGGCCGGGGGCGGGACAGCATCTTTCGAGCCAAGGCCAGCCGGATGCGCTGCAAGGGGGTGTCATTGCCTTGGGGCAGGCGGGTCACGGCCAGGCGCCCGTGCATGGGGTCGAAATGGTGATGATACGGTGCAGCCCGTAGTCCTGGGCGCTGCAGCAACAATTGCAGCGCCATCGTGCCGACCACGCCGGCGCAAAGCTGGCACGACGCCGCCATGGACGGGCCGCGCTTTTCCGCCAGGTTGATGCGGGACGGGTCCACGAGGTAGGCCCGGTGCAGGCCGCGGGGCGCCACGCCCATCAGGAAGCGGAGATATTGCTCGTTCTCCGGCTGTCCTTCCAAGCGAAAGTATTCCTCGAACGTCATGCTACCGGGCACGAAGGCTAGGTAGCCGGTGCCGAAGCCGATGGGCGCCGCCGTCACGGCCGGGATGCCCAGTTCTGCGGCTCGTACAAAGACCCGGCGGCGTATGCCGAGTGCGAAGAAGTCGAATCCGTCTACGAATAACTCGGCGCCGTCCAGGAACTCGTTGATGTTGCCGTCAGTCACGCCTTCCGGGAAGTGCGTGATTTCCAGCTCCGGGTTGATGGCCAGCGCCATCTCCGCCATCACATCCAGCTTAGGGCGTCCTATGCTGTCCACCGTCGCCCCGGCCTGCCGGTTAAAGTTAGTGATATCGAAACGGTCGAAGTCGGCAAGCCGGAACTTGCCGATGCCCATCCGTGCGAGCGTCAGCAAATGGATGCCACCAACCCCGCCCATCCCGGCGATAGCGACAGAGCGACCCCGCAGCGACGCCTGTTCGATTTCCGTGACCCAGCCGATGTTGCGATTGAACGCTTGGACGTAGCTGAACGGTGCTGGCATGGGGCGGCCCGGCTTGTTGCCCGCCTTTTCTACCGCTAGTTGCCTCCCTCTTCTACCGTCAGTTGGCGGAACTGGGCTAGGGTTTGTTGAGAATTAAGGGTAACGCTGTTCATTTTGCGATCTGGATAGCGGCGTTAAAGTCGGCGCGCGTGGTCGGCTGCGGGGTGTGCGGCCGCAACGGGTAGCCGCTCATCTTGCGCTTGATCCCGCGCGGCACCTGCCGGCCCCGGGAACTCGCCATGCGCTCCTCCAGGATCTCGGCCAAGACCTCGTTATGCAGGGTCAGCCTGTGCTGAGGGGGGGGAAGCCGCAAGCAACGGCAGCTTGCGGCGCACCACGCGCACGGCATGCAGGAACGACAAACGATCCGGATCCTCGTCGGCCCGCAGCGCCGCTTCGTGCATGAGCCCGCGCACGGCGGAATGCGCCAGCAGCAGGTCCCAGAACTCCTGGCGCACGAAGTCCGTCGTCTTGCTGCGCAGCACGGCCTGTGCCCCGCGGAGCTGCGTCTTGTCCGCCAGCACCGTTGCGCGCGGCAGGCGCAGGTTGCCCTTCACACGCCACAGCAGGTCGGCGCCGGCAGCAACCCCGGATTGCCAGAGCGCGTGCCCGAAGAACTGCCGGTCGGCCAGGCACAGCATGCCCGCCCGCAGCGCCGGCACCACGCCGTGGGCCAGCGTCGTCTCGCCGTCCATGGTGCCGCCCAGCTTGGCGCCGAACAGCACGTGCGTGCCGTTCTCCACCAGCGCCACGAAG
>CAXTUO010000693.1:0-2787 GCA_964247175.1 uncultured Acetobacteraceae bacterium
GGCTCCGGCTGCGGCGGCAGCGCCACGGGCGGGGCGGCGTGGGGCAGGGGGCGCATGAGCGCCGCGTCCGCCTGGGCCAGCGCCGACTGCGCCATGTCCCATGCCTGCTGGGCGGACACGCCGGGCTGCGGGTAGATGGGCGCGGCCAGGGTAAGCTCGTCCCTGACGTTGTCGAACACGGCGAACAGCGTCGGGCGGAGCAGGATGGCGTCCGGCAGGCCGAGCGCGTCCGCGTTCTTGTCCGGCAGCCGCTCCATCAGGCGCACCATGTCGTAGCCGAGATAGCCGACCAGGCCGCCCAGCATCGGCGGCAGGTGCTCCGGCAGGTCGAGCTGCGTTTCGGCGATGAGCGCCCGCAGGCTGTCCAGCGGCGGGCGCCCGTCGGGGGCAAAGGCGTGCGGGGCCGAGCGGGCATGCCGGTTGACCTCGGCCCGGCCGCCCCGGCAGCGCCAGACCAGGTCAGGCTCCATGCCGATGATCGAATAGCGGCTGCGGGCGGAGCCGCCCTCGATGCTTTCCAGCAGGAACGTGTTCGCCCGCCCGGCGGCGAGCTTCAGATAGGCCGCGACCGGCGTTTCCAGGTCGGCGACCCCGGTGGTCCAGATCAGGGTGCCGCGCCCGGCGTCATACGCGGTACGGAAAGCGGCCTGGGATGGCGAGGCGGAGGCGTTCATGCGTTGGTGCTCAAGATGTCGGTGCTCAAGGTTGCGCCATGCTGTCCAGCAGGGTCCGGTTCACCAGCGGCTTGGCCTGCGTGCGCAGGGCGGCGGCGACCGTCAGCTCGATGTCCTGGCCGATGGCCTGGGTAAGCGCCGTGCGGATTTGCGCCGTGCCCAGCGGGTCGGCCGCCGGGTCAGGGGCGACGATCTCTGCCAGCGACACGACGTAGAAAGCGTCCGGCGCCTCGATCATCGTCGTCTCGCCCTGCTTCAGGCTGAACAGCGGCTCGGTCATCTCCGTGGGGACGCCGGAGGTGGGCTGGGCACGAGCCACCGGGGGCGTGCGCTCCAGGCGCAGCCCGGCGATCGTGGCGGCATCGTCCAGGCCTGATCCGGGACCATTGCCAGCCTGGGCCGCGGTCAGCAGCTTCGCCGCCGCCCGCTCCTGCTCCTTGCGCCGCGCGTCGCGTTCCCAGTCATCGCGCACCTGCGTCTCAACCTCGGCGAACGGCTTGCGGGCGGCTGGGGTGATGTCCTCGACAGCCACGGCGAAGTAGGATTGGTCGGGTCCTTCGGTCATCCGCGCCGGCTCGCCCTTGCCAAGCGCGAAGGCGGCCGTCACCAGCGCCTGCTTCAGGGCCGGGGAGCCTGGGATGGGGGCGGGCTGGCCGGCGGAGGTGTTGCCCTGGGCGTCCAGCGTGCCGGTCACGGCGGCCACGCCGAGGTCGCCCGGCAGGTCGTCAAGGCTGCCGCTGGCGGACAGCGCGTCCTCAAGCTTGTTGGCGCGGGCATAGACCTGGTCCACCGCGCGCTCCCGGGCGAGCCGCGTGCGGATCTCGTCGGCAGCCTGCGCCAGCGGGCGCTCGCTGCCAGGCGTCACCTTGGTCACGCGGAACACCTGCCAGCCGAGCGCCGATGGGATCGGGCCGCTCACCGTTTCAGCCGGCGCGGCAAACACGGCCTGGCCAAGCTCGGGCGCCGGGAACTCGGCCGGGGTCGCGTCGTCCAGCGACGCCGCCGATGCGCCGGCCGCAGCTGCAGCCTTTTGCACCGCGTCCCAATCGGCACCGGCGATCCAGGCGGTCGCGATGTCCTTGGCGTGCGCCTCGTCGGGGGCGACGACCACCTCGACGGAGCGTTTTTCCGGAGACACGTACTCGGCCTTATGCTGCTCGTAGTAGGCGCTGATGTCGGCGTCCGGCACCTCGATGTCGCGGGCCACGGTGTCTGGGGACAAGATCACCGCCTTGATGCGGCGGAACTCGGGGGCGGTGTAGCGGTCGCCGTTGTTGTCGTAGGCGCGCTGCAGGTCGGCGTCCGTCGGCGCGGGCGGCTCGGCCGCGGCGGCGAAGGGCAGCTCGACGTATTGGGCGATCCGGGTTTCGCGCTGAAAGGCGAACACCTGCGCGGTCAGCACCTCCGGCGGCGCAGCGCCGACCTGCACGGCCTCCATCAGCTGCCGCTGGCCGAGGTCGGAGCGCATGAGGTCGAGGAAACGCGCCTCGTTGAGGTTGTTGCTGCGCAGCACCGCCTCGAAGCGCGTGCGGTCAAAGGTGCCGCTGGTGGCGTCGCGGAACGCCGGGATGTCGAACACCGCGGCCCGCAGGGCGTCGTCCGGCACCACCAGGCCCAAGCGGCTGACCTCGTTCTGGATGGCGGCCTGCACCACGAGCCGGTCCAGCACCTGCCCGGCGACGGCTTGGCGGATGGCGGGCGTCGGCTCGGTCTTGCCGCCCAGCATGCGGCTGACTTGGGCGAGCTGGGTCCGCATCGCTTCCTGGAACTCGGGCGCCTGGATCTTGCGGTCGCCGACGGTGGCGACGGCGTCGCTCCGCCCGACGTTGCGCACGACGTCGGCGATGCCCCACAATCCGAACGAGGCGATCAGCACGAGGAAGAAGGCCCGCGCGGCCCAGGTGCTGAGAAAGCGGCGGAACAAGGAGAGCATGCGGTGCGTGTCCAGTGTACGAGCCGGCACCATACGGAGGCGGCCGGCGTTTTGCCAGATGGGGGCGCTGGCTTGCGCCGCGGACAGCAGAAAGGGGACGCGCGTTGCGCCAGCTGATCGCCGGAAACTGGAAGATGAACGGCTTGCGGGCCGATGCTGCCGCGCTGGCGGCGGCGCTGG
>CAXTUO010000694.1:0-2779 GCA_964247175.1 uncultured Acetobacteraceae bacterium
ATCTTCGTCCGCATCGCCTGAACCACAGCAGGGGCTGGGGTAGCTGCGTCCGCAACCCAAGTCCATGTTGGGATGGACGGCCCCGCGGCATCTTGTGCCAAGGTCTGGTTGTCAACATCCGAACCTGAAGGACCGTCCGCATGAACCTTAAGCGCATTGGCCTCGACACGTCCAAGGCCGTGTTCACCTTGCATGGCGTCGACCACGACGAGAAAGCCGTCCTGCGCCGCAACATGAGGCGGGCGGAGATGGAGGCGTTCTTCGCCAAACTGCCGCCGACGCATGTGGCGCTGGAGGCGTGCGGCGGCTCGCACCATTGGGGGCGTCGGCTGGCGGCCATGGGCCACACGGTGCAGCTGATCCCGCCGCAGTACGTGAAGCCGTTCGTCCGGCGCGGCAAGAACGACCGCAACGATGCTGAGGCGATCAGCGAGGCGGCGGCGCGGCCAGGGATGCCGAGCGTGGCGGTGCGGTCGGCCGAGCAGCAGGCCGAGGCGATCGTGCTCTCGGCGCGCGAGCTGCTGGTCCGGCAGCGGACGCAACTGGTCAACGCCGTGCGCGGCCATGCCGCCGAGTTCGGCGTGATCGCAGCCAAAAACATCAGCCAGGTGCCGGCGTTGCTCGAAGCCGTGGCGGCGGAGGACGCTGTGCCGGAGGCAGCCAAGCAGATGCTGGCGTTCCTGGGCGCCCAGGTGGCCCAGCTCGATGGACAGATTGTGGAGCTGGAGCGCCGGATGAAGCAGCAGCACAAGGCCAGCCCGGTCAGCCAGCTCCTGGCGGAGGTGCCCGGCATCGGTCCGGTCAGTGCGCTGACCTTGGCCCTCATGATCGACCCCGGCCGGTTCCAATCCGGGCGGCACTTCGCGGCCTGGCTCGGCCTGGTGCCGAAGGAACACTCGACCGGCGGGCGTCAGCGCCTGGGCGGCATCAGCCGGGCCGGCAACGAGCGGCTGCGGCAGTTGCTGGTGGTCGGCGCCATGGCGGTGATCCGTTTCGCCAAGCCGGGGAGCAAGAGCGCCTCGGCCTGGCTGCTGGCCTTGCTGGAGCGCAAGCCGCGCAAGGTCGCGGCAGTGGCTCTGGCCAACAAGATGGCCCGCATCGTGTGGGCCATGATGGCGACCGGGGAAGCGTATCGAGGCAGCAAGAAGGCCGCCACGCCGGCGGCCGGGGCTGCCGCGGCCGCCTGACCCGCTCGCAGGTGCCTGGGTGCAAGGAAAGCTGCAGGAGATGATGATCGGTCGATCCGACGGACAAGGAACCCCGTTTGTTGCACAGGCATCCCGATGCCGTGTCCATGTTTGGGGCTTGTTCGCGGAACCCATCTGGGCCAGCGGCCATCGTGCCGCGTCAAAGGCCGGACACATGACCGCCATCGCACCGCTTGTCAGATCATGCAGCAGACCCCTTGCACCCAAGGGGCCGTCCACACATGCAACATCTGTGGACGCCCCCGTCTGGGCAAGGGAAAACGTCAGGACTGTCGTGGCGCGTGGTCGGATGCTGCCATCTGTCCGGCCTCTGGTGCGGCAGCGAGCTGCCGCGGGCCTGTATGGGAGTTCGCGGACCGGGTCCAAATCAACGCCGCGTGCTCAAGGCACGTTGTTGCAGACTGGTTGTCCCGATCCCGTCTCGCCGACCGTTGTGCCATACCTTCCTTCCGCTCGCCCCTACACCCTCGCGGCCGCGGTCAGCTCATGCCGCCGCGACCGGAGCCTTATAAACCCCACCCTTGACCAGCAAAGCCCAGACGGTGCGGGCCGTCTTGTTGGCCAAGGCCACTGTGACCAGCATCTTCGGCTTGCGCGCCAGCATCCGCGCCAGCCACGAGCCTCCGGGCACGCCGCGCTGGCCCGCCCAGCGCACCACCGCGCTCGCACCAAGGATCAGCAAGCGTCGGATGGTCCGCTCGCCCTGCTTCGACACCGCGCCGAGCTTCTGCTTGCCCCCGCTCGACCTTTGCATCGGCACGAGCCCGAGCCAGGCGGCGAAGTCCCGTCCGGCACGGAAGCCCTCGGGAGCCGGCACCAGGGCCGTGATCGCGGTCGCGGCGATCGGGCCGATGCCAGGGATCGTCATGAGCCGGCGCGCGACCGGGTCGGCCTTCGCGCGCCGGGTGATCTCGGCATCCAGCACCTGGATCTGCGCTTCCAGCGCCTGGAAAGAGCTGACCAGCACCGTCAGGATCGCCCGCGCGCTTTCCGGCACGGAGGAAGCAGGGTCCTCGATGTGGGCGATCACGGCATCGGCGTGCGTGATGCCCTGCGGGAACACATAGCCATACTCGGACAAGTGCCCACGCAGGGCGTTGATGCATTGCGTGCGCTGACGCACCAGGAGATCACGGGCGCGGAACACGACGCCGTTCGCCTGCTGCTCTTCGCTCTTCACCGGGACAAAGCGCATGCTCGGCCGCTGGGCCGCTTCGCAGATCGCCTCGGCATCCGCCGTGTCGTTCTTCTGCCGCTTCACATACGGCTTGACGTAAGCCGGCGGGATCAGCCGAACCGTGTGACCCAGCTTTTCAATCTCGCGCGCCCAGTGATGCGCGCCGGCGCATGCCTCCATTGCCACCATGCACGGCGGCTGGGCGGCGAAGAACTCGAGCAGCTTCGCCCGCACCAACCGCTTGCGGAACACCACGCGCCCGGACGCATCCGCCCCGTGAGCTTGGAAAACCCGCTTCGCCAGGTCCAATCCGATCGTGCTAGCCTGCTCCATGGACGCCTCCTTTGGTGGTCGGTTAACACTTCCACTTTGGCACGTAGATGCCGTCAGGGGG
>CAXTUO010000695.1:0-2771 GCA_964247175.1 uncultured Acetobacteraceae bacterium
GGCACCCCTGGAGGCCGACGCGATATCCATTAGGAGCAACCCATGGCCAATTACGTCACGATCGAGGCCGAGGCGCGCGAGCGGGCAGGTAAGGGGGCGGCACGCGCATCTCGCCGGGCAGGCATGGTGCCCGCCGTCATCTACGGCGCCAAGCAGGCGCCGACCCTGGCGCAGCTCGACCCGCGCATCGTGGTGCGGGAACTGCAGCGCGGCGGGTGGCGGTCGCGCTTGTATGAAGTGCGGGTCGCCGGCGAGTTTTCGCGCGCCCTGATCCGCGAGGTGCAGTTCCATCCGGTGTCGGACAGGCCGATCCACGTCGATTTCCAGCGCCTGGCCGCCGGCGAGCGCATCCGCGTGTCCGTGGCGGTGCAGTTCGGGGGCGAGGCGACCTCGCCCGGCCTGAAGCGCGGCGGCGTCCTGAACGTGGTGCGCCACACCGTCGAGGTGCTGGCCGACCCCGACAGCGTGCCGGAAGCGTTCCAGGCAGACCTCGCCTTGCTCGACATCAACGACAACGTGCGCTGGTCCGACCTCCAGGGCACCGGGGACGTGAAGCCGGTGATCACGGGCCGCGACTTCGTGATCGCGACGGTGGCCGCGCCCAGCAAGCTGCCTGAGACGCCGGCCGACCCGAACGCGCCGGCGGCTGCGGCGGCGCCGGCCAAGGGGGCGAAGGGCGCAGCGCCGGCCAAGGCCCCGGCCAAGCCGGCCGCCAAGAAGTAAGGACAACGCGCCGGCCGTGCTGCTCTGGGTTGGCCTGGGCAACCCGGAGCCTGCGATGGCCCGGCAGCGCCACAACATCGGCTTCATGGCCATCGACGCCATCGCGCGCCGCCACGGCTTCGGCCCGTGGCGGCAGCGCTTCAAGGGCTGGACCGCCGAAGGCAGCGTGGGGGCCGAGCGCGTGACCGCCCTCAAGCCCGCCACCTACATGAACGCCAGCGGCGAAAGCGTGCAGGCGGCGGCGGCCTTTTACAAGTTGGCCCCGGGCGCGGTCACGGCGTTCCATGACGAGCTTGACCTCGCGCCCGGCAAAACCCGGGTGAAGCGCGGGGGCGGCGCCGCCGGGCACAACGGGTTGCGCAGCATGGACCGCATCCTGGGCACGCCGGAGTACTGGCGGGTGCGGCTCGGCATCGGGCACCCTGGCGACAAGGCGCGGGTGCATGGCCACGTGCTCGGCGACTTCCACAAGACGGACGAGGCCTGGCTCGCCGCCCTGCTGGACGCGGTGGCGGACGCGGCGCCCTTGCTGGCCGCGGGAAAGCCGGAAGACTTCATGACGCGCGTGGCCCTGCTGACGCAGGCGGAGGGGACAAGGTAGGATGGGCTTCAACTGCGGCATCGTCGGGCTGCCCAATGTCGGCAAGAGCACGCTGTTCAACGCGCTGACGGCCACGGCGGCGGCGCAGGCGGCGAACTACCCGTTCTGCACCATCGAGCCGAACGTCGGCCGGGTCGCGGTGCCCGATCCCCGGCTGGCTTTGCTCGCCGCCATCGGCAGGTCCAAGGCCATCGTGCCGACCAGCCTGGAGTTCGTGGACATCGCCGGGCTGGTGCGCGGCGCGTCGCGCGGGGAAGGCTTGGGCAACCAGTTCCTGGCCAACATCCGCGAGGTGGACGCAATCATCCATGTTTTGCGTTGCTTCGAGGACGGCGACGTGACCCACGTGGAAGGCAGCGTCGATCCGATCCGCGATGCGGAGACGGTGGAGACCGAGCTGATGCTGGCCGACCTCGACAGCCTGGAGCGCCGCCTGCCGGCCGCGCAGAAGAAGGCGCGCGGCGGGGACCGGGAGCAGCAGGCCCTGGTGGCGCTGATGGAGCCGATCGTCGCCGCGCTGCAAGCGGGGCGGCCCGCCCGCACTGCCATCCCGCCGGACCAGGTTGACGCCGCAAAGCGCCTGCAGCTGATGACCAGCAAGCCCGTGCTGTATGTCTGCAACGTCGAGGAAGGCGCCGCCGCGTCCGGCAACGCGCACGCGGCCCGGGTGGCGGAGCGTGCCGCCGCCGAGGGTGCCGGCGTCGTCACCGTGTCCGCCGCCATCGAGGCGGAGGTGAGCCTGCTCGCGGAGGAGGACCGGCGGGAGTTCCTGGACGGGCTGGGCTTGCAGGACAGCGGCCTCGACCGGGTGATCCGTGCGGGCTACGCGCTGCTGGGGCTGCTCACCTACTTCACGGTGGGGCCGAAGGAAACGCGGGCCTGGACCATCGTGCACGGCACCAAGGCGCCGCAGGCGGCGGCGGTGATCCACAACGACTTCGAGCGCGGCTTCATTGCCTGCGAGACCATCGGCTACGAGGATTACGTCGCGCTCAAAGGCGAGGCCGGCGCGAAGGAAGCGGGCAAGATGCGCGTCGAGGGCCGTGACTACGTGGTGCGCGACGGCGACGTGCTGCTGTTCCGCTTCAACGTGTAGCCCAAAAACGTAGAGGCTAGGCGCCAAGCTCCGGCAGGTCCGCCACGGTGCCGAGCAGCGTTTCGTCTTCCGGCTGGCTATCGGCGGTGCCCACCAAGAGCGCGGCAGTCCTGCCAGCCAAGACTGAAAGCCGGCGCAGCGCCGCGTCCGCGCCGATCTTGGACCGTTCGGCGGCGCGCAGGACCCGCAGCGTCGCCAGGCCGACCGCGGCGAAGGTTTCCTGCAAGATGGTCTCAAGCGGTGCCGCGGCCGTCGCGCCGGGGTCCAGCGGCACCCGGCGGATTGCGGTGTCCCCCAGTTGGTCCCGGCTGTTCCAGCCGCCGATCCGCGCGAAGCCGGGGTCCCCGCCTG
>CAXTUO010000696.1:0-2770 GCA_964247175.1 uncultured Acetobacteraceae bacterium
CACCTGCCGCGCCCGCTGGTGGCCGTGCTGGTCGGCGGCAGCAACGGGCGCTTCCGGCTGGACGGCGCGGTGGCCGAGGCATTGGGCGCGTCGCTTGCCGGCATGATGCGGGCGGACCGGGTCGGCCTGGCGCTCACGCCGTCCCGCCGCACGTCGGAGGAGGCCCGGGCCGCGCTGCGCCGGGCAGTGGAGCCGGGCGGCGCTTGGGTTTGGGACATGGCGGGCGACAACCCATATTTCGGCCTGCTGGCGTTGGCGGACGCGATCGTGGTGACGGAGGACAGCGTGTCCATGGTGTCGGAAGCGGCGGCAACCGCGGCGCCGGTGCTGCTGGCCGCCCTGCCCGGGCGGTCGCGGCGCATCCGGCAGTTCACCCGGTTCCTGCAGGAGGACGGGCGGCTGCGCCCGTTCGCCGGGCGGCTCGACCTTTGGCCGGTCGTGCCGATTGACGACACGCAGGCGGCGGCGGACGAGATGCGGCGGCGGCTGGGTTTTTAGGAGTGTGAACCATGCTGGATATCCAGACCTTCGACGCGCGGGCCGGCGGCAACGTGCTGTACAAGGCCTTCGCCCACCCGGTGGCGGCGGAGGCCGTGCAGCGTCTCGCGGCCCGGCTGCGCGACGCCGGGCCGCTCGCGGTGTACGACCCGGACGGCGTGTCGGACGCGCTGTTCGCGCTGCACCCGGCGATGCCGGAAGCGGCGGAAAGCTACGTGCACGACGTGCAGCAGATCGGCCAGAAGCGCGCCGGCGTGCCGGCCCGGTCGCTGACCGACCTGCCGCGCTCCGGCTGCGCCGCCTTGCTGGTCGCGGCGTTCGACGCCGGGCGGACCGTGGCGCGGATCAAGCACATGCTGCCCGCCGGCATGGCGATGGCGACGCTGGATGAGGCGCGGCTGCCGGACGGGATGCTGAGCAACCCGCGGCGCTACCTGGACCGGGTGAACTTCGCGACCAACTACGCCTTTTTCCGCGACCAACGCGGCCTGCACACGCGGCTGGTCACGGCGAACTACTGGGCGGGCTACGGCGCCGGGTCGGTGCGGCTGTGGCTGCGGCTGTTCGACGGCGCGGGCCAGGTTCTGGCCGAGTGGGAGCAGCCCGTCCCGCCCGGCGCCGCCGGCATTGCCATCGACAGCGCCGCCATCCGCGCCCGCTTCGGGCTGCCGGAGTTCGCCGGGCAGCTTTTCATCCACGCCATCGGCGCCGCCGGGCACGACGTAGTGAAGTATGCGCTGGACACCTACGGCGACGGCGGGGAGGCCAGCCTGTCCGTCACCCACGACGCCAATGCCTGGCCGGCTGACCGCTACGCCGGGATGCCGGCGCCGCGCGACGATGAGCGCGTGGTGCTGTGGCTGCAGAACAGCCACGCCGCCCCGATCCCGCCCGGCGCGGTCATGCTGGACCGCATGGGGGCGGAAGCGCCGGTGCCCTTGGCGCAGGAAGTCGGTCCCTACGCCAGCCTGGCGCTAGACCTGGCCGATTTGCTGCCGGGGCTGCGCTGGCCGGCACAGATCGAAGTGCGGGCCGGGCGGCACGTGGTCCGCCCACGCTACGAGGTGACGCGCGCCGGGCGCACCCGCATCGCCCACCTGAACGTGGAGCGCGCCGGGCTGGCGCCCGACCCCGGCATCCCCGCCCTGCACAACCTGCTGGGCCGCGGCTACCTGCTGCCCTTCCCGATCCTGCCGCGCGGGCAGTTCCGCAGCACCGTGCTGCCGACGCCCATGGCGGAGCAGCAACGCACCCTGCCCATCCGCATCGACGTATTCGACACGGCGGGCCGCCAAGTGGGCGAGCGGTTCCTCGGCTGCCTGCCGCGCGACCACGACCTGGCGCTCGACCTGGCCGAGTTCGACGTGGAGGAGGGCCATGCCGACCTGGTTTACGATTTCCGCGACGGCGGGGAGGCCGACGGCTGGCTGCACGCCTTGCTGCGCTACGAGGACCGCCGGAGCGGCCATGCGGCGGAGAGCAGCTTCGGCGCCCACATCTACAACACGGCGATGACCTACCGCGACGAGCCGCAAAGCTATTCCGGGCCGCCGCCGGGCCTGTCCACGCGGCTGTTCCTGAAGCTCGGCGACGGCGGGCGGCACAGCTACGCCGCGCTGATCTACCCGGCGTCCGCCGCCTGGCACCCGTGGTCCGCGACCAGCCTGCTGCTGCACGACGGCGACGGCCAGGTGATCGCGGAGGAACCGCTACGCATCGCCTGCTCCGGGTCGGCCATGGTGTGGCCGCACCGCGTGTTCGGGGAGGCGCTGCTGGACCGGGCGGGGCCGCGCGGCTACGTGCTGATCCGGGACCAGACCTGCCGGCTGTTCGGCTATCATGGCTTGATGGATGGTGCCGGCGGGTTCAGCCTGGACCACATGTTCGGCTTCTGAGGGGGAGGACGCCATCGCGCGCGACAAGTTCGACCTGCCAAGGGTCGCGGCCAACCACGAGGCGCTGTCCCCGCTGAGCTTCATCAAGCGCACTGCGGACGTGTTCCCGGACCGCGTGGCCATCGTGCATGGGCCGCACCGCGCGACCTGGGCCGAGACCTACGCCCGCTGCCGCCGCATGGCCTCGGCGCTCGCGGCGCGGGGCGTCGGGCGGGGCGATACGGTGGCGGTGATGGCGCCCAACACGCCGGCGATGGTGGAGGCGCATTTCGGCATCCCCATGCTGGGCGCGGCGCTTTGCGCCATCAACGTGCGGCTGGACGCCGAGACGGTCGCCTTCATCCTGACCCACGGCGAGGCCCGGGCCGTGTTCATCG
>CAXTUO010000697.1:0-2765 GCA_964247175.1 uncultured Acetobacteraceae bacterium
CATGCTTACGAGAACGTGCCCCATTACCGCCAAGCGTTCGACGAGGCCGGCATGATCGACGAGGTGGAGGCGACCCTGGCCGACCTCGGCCTGAAGCCTGAGCAGGTGCACGTGGAGCGCTTCGTTTCCGCGCTTAGCGGCAAGCCCCGCCCGAAGCCCGCGCCGGCGCAGGCTGCGGCGCCCCATGCGACGGCCGGCCTCGTGGTGGACGGCCGGCGTGCCGAGGTTCCCGTCGCGGAGGGCGAATCGGTGCTGGACGCCGCGCTGCGCGCGGGCCTCGACCTGCCTTACGCCTGCAAGGGCGGGATGTGCAGCACCTGCCGGGCGCGGGTCTTGGAGGGCGCGGTCGAAATGGCGCTGAACTTCTCCTTGGAGCCTTGGGAACTGGAAGCCGGCTTCGTGCTGACCTGCCAAGCCCACCCGACGACGCCCCGCGTCGTCATCGATTACGACCAGGTGTGACCCCCGTGGGCACCGGCGCCAGGGCGCGGCGGGACGTGCCCGCCCGCGCGGCGAGGCCAGCGGCGCCGTCAACGACCAGCGCCACTGCGAGCCTGGCGTAACCGCTTCTGGTCATCGGTCCCTCTTTCCGGAACCACAGGTGGTGCCAGTTGAGCATCCCGAACAACGACATGGTCAGCGGCTTGACCAGGACATCCCGATCCAAGCCCGGCGCCAGGCACGGTGCGACTGCCGCGGCGAACCGACCCACCAGGCTCCGCTGCAGCCGGGCGAACAGGCCGGCCGATTGCTCCAGGATGGCTCGCCGCTTCTCGTCATGGTCAGAAGCACGTGGGCGAGCCATCTCGTCTGCTGTCCTTGGTTTCGAGAGGGGTGAGCCAGGCCGCCAGTGGGGCGGCTGGACGCTTACATGCGGGCGCGGCTGTCGATGACCCGCTTCACCTTGCCGAGCGACCGTTCCAGCGTGCCCGGGGCCTCGACGATCACCCGCGCGGTCACGCCGACCGTGTTCTTGATCACGTCCGTCACCTGCTTGGCCTCGTTCAACAGGCCCGTGCCGTCCCAATGCTCGGGACGGGCCTCGACGTGCACCGCCATCTGGTCCATGCGCCCTTCCCGGGTCAGCACGATCTGGAAGTGGCCGCCGCACCAACCGCGCGCAAGCAGCACCTCCTCGATCTGGGTGGGGAACACGTTGACGCCGCGCAGGATCAGCATGTCGTCGGACCGGCCCGTCACCTTCTCCATCCGGCGGAAGCCCGGCCGCGCCGTCCCCGGCAGCAGGCGCGTCAGGTCCCGGGTCCGGTAGCGGACGATGGGCAGCGCCTCCTTGGTCAGGGAAGTGAACACCAGCTCGCCCTTTTCCCCATCCGGCAGGACCGCCCCGGTCTCGGGATCAATGACCTCCGGGTAGAAATGGTCCTCCCAGATGTGCAGGCCGTCCTTTGTTTCCACGCATTCCTGGGCCACGCCGGGGCCGATGACCTCGGACAACCCGTAGATGTCCACGGCCTGTATGCTGAAGCTGCCCTCGATCTCCTGGCGCATGGCGTTGGTCCACGGCTCCGCGCCGAACACGCCGATCTTGAGGGAGCTGGCGCGGGGGTCGAGGCCCTGCCGGGTGAACTCGTCGAGGATCGCCAGCATGTAGCTCGGCGTCACCATGATGATCTCGGGCTTGAAGTCCTCGATGGACTGCACTTGCCGCTCGGTCATCCCGCCGGACATCGGGATCACCGCGCAGCCGAGCCGCTCCGCCCCGGCGTGCGCCCCCAGGCCGCCGGTGAACAGCCCGTAGCCGTAGGCGTTGTGCACCTTCATGCCTGGCCGCCCCCCGGCGGCGTGGAGCGACCGCGCCATGACGTCCGCCCACATGTCGAGGTCCGCCTTGGTGTAGGCCACGACGATCGGCTTGCCCGTGGTCCCGGAGGAGCCGTGCAGGCGGGCGATCCTGTCCTCCGGCACGGCGAGCAGGCCGAAAGGGTAGTTGTCGCGGAACACCGCCTTGGTCGTGAACGGGAACTTGGCGAGATCGGTCAGGTCCCGGAACCCGGACGGGTGCACGCCGGCTTCGTCGAACGCTTGGCGGTAATGGGGCACGTTCTCGTAGGCATGGTTCAGGGACCAGGCCATGCGCTGGCGCTGCAGGGCCTGCACCTCGTCGCGCGACGCCCGCTCTATGGGGTCGAACACGTCACCCATGGGACGGGCTGCGTCGGACACGGTTTCCTCCGTTCTTCGTCATTGGCCAGGCTTCGTCTCGGCGGCTGGCGCGGAGCCGATCACCCGGGAATGGCCGCGGAACTCCGCGACGACGCTGCCGGCTCCGTCCAGGACCTGCACGTCGTAGATGCCTGAGCGTCCGGCACGTGCGCGCTCCTGCGCCACGGCGGCCAGCCGGTCGCCGCACCGGCCGGGGCGCAGAAAGGCGATGCTGCAGCCGCTTGCGACCGCGCGCTCGCCGTATGTGTTGCACGCGAAGGCGAAGGCTGAGTCCGCCAGGGCGAAGATGAAGCCGCCGTGGCAGGTGCCGTGGCCGTTCAGCATGGCCTGCGTGACCGCCATCTCCAGCCGCGCGCGGCCTGGCCCGACCTCCACCAGCTCCATGCCAAGCCCTTGGCTGGCGCTGTCGCTGCTCCACATGGCGGCGGCGCATCGCTGCGCCAGGGCCTCCGCTGCTTCGTTGGCGGCTGCCGGGCTGCTCATTGCGCCGCTTCGCCTTGCGGCTGCCCGGTGAAGCCGGGAGCTCTCTTTTCCATGAAGGCCCGGACGCCTTCGGCACCGTCCGGCGTGCGCCCGGCCTC
>CAXTUO010000698.1:0-2750 GCA_964247175.1 uncultured Acetobacteraceae bacterium
GTCGTCCCCCTCCGGCTCGCGGTAGAGCAGGCCGCCCATGGGGGCGTCCAGGGTGAGGCCGCCACCCGACAGGGCGGTGGTGTCGAACAGGGACAGCGTGAGCTGGGAGGTGGACGTGTCGGGCATCGGGGATGATCCTGTCGGACAAGCGCCAAGGGCCCGGCTGCCTCGCGCAAATCGCTGTGCGATTTCGCTGGAACAGACGGGTTCGGCAGGCGCGGTGGGGGATTGGAAGAGGGGTCGGGCTGACGTGCGGAGCCAGCCCGGCGGTCAGGTCGTCAACGGCTGCGGCCGGTTCCGCCGCTGCGGCCGGTCAAGACCGGCTTGCGGCCACTCAGGCGTCGAGAACGGCGCGCACGGCCTGCGCGGCCTGCGCCATCACGGCTTCCGTTTCGGGCGAGGCGAGCGCAATGGCGTCCCAGGCCGCGGCGTTGGCGTCCTGGAGCGCCCGCAGCTCGTCGCGCCTGTTCTCGGCCTGTGCCTTGGCGGCGCGGTCCGTCCACCACTTCAGCCACTTCGTCCCGTCCGGCGCGGTGATGTCCGCCTTGCCCGGGCGCAGGATGCGCCACGCCGACGGCGGCGCGGCCTCGTCCTTGCGCCGCCGCGGTGCGTCGGGCGCCTGCCGTGGTGCGGAGGCAGCCTTTGCCGGTGCGGCGTCGGGCTGGTTGGGGGACGCCGGCGGTGCTGCCGCTTCCCCGTCCTGCCGGATGGCGTCGGCCTCGCGCAAATCCCCACGCGATTTCGCTGGGGCTGGTTGCGGCGCTTGCGACGGCGTGTGGGTGGGCGTGGCGTCGTTGCTGCCTCTCGGCACCGTGCCGCGGGGTGGGTCGGCTTGGTCGCGGCGGGCCGTATCATCGGGACGGTCGTTCCCGGGCGTGGCCTGGTCTCGCCGTGGGGCAGGCTCCTGTCGTCCCGCCCTGGCTGCGGTTCCCGCCCGGCCGTTGTCCGGGGCGGAACGGGCCGGTCCACGCCGGCCATCATCGCGACGGGCCGCGTCGGCGACGTGGTTGCCCGCGGCCGTGTTGCCGTCGTCGTCCTCGTCGGCGGTGATGTTCAGCATGGCGCTGACCGCGTAGCGGCGGACGTAGCTGACGGCGGAGCCGAAGTCCTGCAGGCTGTCGCCCAGCGTCGGCAGCGGGATCTCGCACTCCATCCACTGCCCGCTCTCGTGCAGCAGGCGCGTCACCAGCACCGGCCCTCTTTGGGTCGAGACGATGGGCTGCAGCACGCACAGCCCGTTGCCGCCCAGCGCCGTCCGGATGGTTTCCATGATCTTGTCGAGCGTGGCGTAGCGGAACGTGTAGCTGCCGCCGGTTTTCGTGCGGACCAGCACTTCGCAGTTGCGCGGCGGGCTGTCCAGCGCCGCCTGGGCGCGCACGAGGGCGGCCGCGATCTGGGCGATGTCGCTGCTTTCGCGCATCTTGCTCGCGTGGTCGCAATAGGCGCGCAGGTCCATGTTGGAGCTGCTGGCCGGCGCGGCGGGCACAAGGGCGGTTGTCTGCGTGTCCATGGCTACTTGGTCCTCACGGTCAGGGTTTCGTTGCCCCAGGCGAGCACGGCGCCGGGGATGGTTTCGCCGGCCTTGAGCGCGGCCAGCAGCGCCGCCTTGTCCGGCTCGCGCTTGGTGCGCACGTACGGGTCGGGCAGCAGGCCGGGATCGGCGACCTCCACGCGTTCGCCGCCTTCGCGGCGCGACGCGGTGAACTCGGGGTCGCGCAGGCGGGGGAGGCCCAGGTCGCGCATGGCCCGGTGCACGGCCGCTTGTAGCGCCTCGGCACGCGCTTCGTGCCGGCGCTGGCGCTCGGCGAGCTGGCCGATGCGCCCCTTGCAGGCGCGGGCCTGCGCGTCCGCGTCCAGGCTGGCGCGCAACGCCGCCCGCAGCAGATCCAGGGCGTCCCCGCCCTCTGCGTCAAGCATGTCGAGGAACAGGGCGTCGTCGTCGCGCATCTGTGGGTCGGCTTCGAGCAGCGTGGCGGTGGCCGCTTCCAGGATGAAGCGGGCGCGCGACACGTCGTGGGTGGTCACGGCCTCGAAAGGCATGGCGGTGTTCTCCTTTGGGTGGCGGGGGTCAGGGTCCGACGCGCGGGGACGGCGCCGTGCAGGCCAGCCGCGGCGGCGCGGGAAGCGGCAGGGGCTTGGCGTGCCGGCCGTCCCAGGTCAGCGCCGGGCACGCGGTCAGCAGTCCCATGCCCGTGGCCAGGCCGTCGCGGGCGGCGTGGACGACGCACTCGTGCGCGGACGAGCGCCGGCAGCGTCGGCCCGGCGGCGCCTGGCAAGTCGGGCACAGGACACGCAGCGCCGGATCGCCGCCGGGCCACTCCTCGCCGCAGCGCCGGCACTGCACAGGCATCCCGGGAAGGACATGGAGGTCGAGGCCGCCGGACAGGGACAGGAGCGTGTCGGGCATCGGGGGTGGCTCCGGTTGCGCAAACGCCGAAAACCCGGCTGCCTCGCGGAGATCGCTGTGCGATTTCGCTGCGGCGGCCGGGTTCGGGAGGCGGAGGGGGAAGCAGGGGGAGGAACGGGCCGGCGCTGGTGCCGGCCGGGTGGTCAGGCCGTCGTCAGCCCGGGCGGACGATGCTCCGCAGGCTGCGGTCGAGCCGGGGGCCGTCCCAGCGAGATCGCGCAGCGATCTGCGCGGGGCGGCCGTGCGCCTCCTGCACCGGCACGTAGGCCACCCCGGCGTGCTCGGCGCAGTAAGGCTTGCGGGGCTGGGCCGGCGCGTCGCAGGTGCGAAACCCGCGCGTGCC
>CAXTUO010000699.1:0-2749 GCA_964247175.1 uncultured Acetobacteraceae bacterium
CCAACCCAGGAGCCACGCGCCATGCCCAACGGCCACTACGACCTGATCGTCATCGGCAGCGGCCCCGGCGGCGCGGCGCTGGCGCAACGGCTGGCGCCCACCGGCAAGCGCATCCTGATGCTGGAGCGCGGCGGCTACCTGCCCCGTTCCCGCGCCAACTGGGATTCCAAGCACGTGTTCGTGGACGCCGCCTACCAAGCCAAGGAAACCTGGCACGGCCGCGACGGCCGGGAATTCCACCCGGGGCTGCATTACTTCGTCGGCGGCAATTCCAAGGTGTACGGCTCGGCGCTGCTGCGCCTGCGCGAGCAGGACTTCGGCGAGGTGCGGCACAAGGACGGCATCTCCCCCGCCTGGCCGCTCGGCTACGACGTGTTCGAGCCGTACTACGGCCAGGCCGAGGAGCTGTACCACGTCCACGGCCAGCGCGGGGAAGACCCGAACGAGCCGTGGTCCAGCACCCCTTATGCCTATCCGCCCGTCCAGCACGAGCCGCGCATCCAGCAACTGGAGCAGGTGCTGAAGGACCAGGGGCTGCACCCGTTCCATCTGCCGCTCGGCATCAAGCTGGACCAGAACCCGGACGGAAGCGCCACCACCTACAGCCCCTGCATCCGCTGCGACGCCTTTGACGGCTTTCCGTGCGCGGTCAACGCCAAGGCGGACGCCCAGGTCATCAGCGTCGATCCCACCCGGGCGGCGCACCCGAACTTCACCCTGCTGACCGGCGCCTACGTGACTCGGCTGGAAACCGACCCGCAGGGCCGCAGCGTGCGCCGGGTGCACGTGGTCCGCGACAACCAGCCGGAGGAGTACTCCGCCGACGTCGTGGTGGTCGCCTGCGGCGCGCTCAGCTCCGCCCTGCTGCTGCTGCGCTCCGCGAGCGACGCGCACCCGAAGGGACTGGCCAACAGCTCGGACCAGGTGGGGCGCAACTACGTCCGGCATACCATGTCGGTGGTGATGGCGCTGCTGAAGGAGCCGAACGAGACGGTGTTCCAGAAGACGCTCGCGGTCAGCGACTACTACTTCGGGGCGCCGGACTGGGAGTACCCGCTGGGCCTGATCCAGATGTGCGCGACCTCGCACGGCGAGCAGATCCGGGGGGAAGCGCCGATGCAGCGCATCATGCCGCTGCTGCCGGAGTGGCCGTTCGACAAGATGGCCCTGCATTCCCTCGATTTCTGGCTGCAAACCGAGGACCTGCCGCGCCCGGAGAACCGCATCTACTACGACGGCGACCGGGTGGTGCTGGATGTTCAGGACACCGGGGAAGAGGCCGCAAAGCGCCTGCGCGCCAAGACGGAGGCCATGGTGATGCCGATGGGCGCCTGGCCGCACCTGATCGAGCGGCGGCTTTACCTCGGCAAGGACATCCCGCTCAACGGCACGGCGCACCAGGCCGGCACCCTGCGCTTCGGCACCGATCCCGCCGCCTCCGTGCTCGACCTCGACTGCAAGGCGCATGAGCTGGACAACCTTTACGTGACGGACGCGAGCTTCTTCCCCTCCATCGGCGCGGTGAACCCGACGCTCACCATCATCGCCAACGCGCTCCGGGTGGCGGACCGCATCCGGGAGCGGCTGGTCGCCTGACGTGCGGGCTGCCCGGGGCGCGCTGCTCCTGCTGGCCGGCTTGGGTTTCTTGGCGTTGCGCGGACGACGCAGCGGTGGCGCCCAAATCCTGCGGGTCAGCCGGGTGGTGGCGGATCTTGACCGGGCGGTGGCGTTTTACCGCGACGGGCTGGGGTTCCGGCTCGCGTCGCGCGGCCCGGG
This sequence comes from uncultured Acetobacteraceae bacterium, assembly GCA_964247175.1. Taxonomy (GTDB): domain Bacteria; phylum Pseudomonadota; class Alphaproteobacteria; order Acetobacterales; family Acetobacteraceae; genus CAHJXG01. The sequence goes on from CAXTUO010000699.1 coordinate 1,777, forward strand.
CGACCCGGCGACACCGGCGCTGCTCGGCCTGCCAGGCGCCGCCGCCGAGGAGGCCGTGCTGCGCCTCGGCAACGAGGAGATCGCCCTCGTGCGCTTCGATCCGCCGGGCGCGCCCTACCCGGCGGACAGCCGCAGCAACGATGGGTGGTTCCAGCACCTGGCCATCGTGGTGGACGACATGGCGGCGGCCTGGCGGCAACTCATGGCGCAGTCGCCCCGCCCGATTTCGACGAACGGGCCGGAGCGCCTGCCGCCGCGCAACGGCGGCGTTTCCGCCGTCAAGTTCCGCGACCCCGATGGGCACCCGCTGGAGCTGATCCAGTTCCCGCCAGGCGGGGGACGCCCGGAGTGGCGGCGCCAGGCCGGCACGGGAGCGGGGCCGTTCCTGGGCATCGACCACAGCGCGCTGGCGGTCGCCTCGACGGCGCGCAGCCTGCGCTTCTACAGGCGGCTCGGCTTCCGGGTGGCGGCGCGCTCCTGGAACGACAGCCCGGCGCAGTCCCGGCTCGACGGCCTGCCCGGCGCGCGGGTCCGCGTCACCGGGCTGCGTTTCCCCTCCCCCGCGGGTCCCGGGCTGGAGCTGCTGCGCTACATGCCGCCGGGCCGCCCGGCGCCGGCCCTGCCGGCCAGTGCGCAGGCAACGGACTGGGTGACGCTGTCCGCTGGCCCTGCTGGGCTGCACCGCGACCCGGACGGCCATGTCATGCTGCTGGCAGGCGGGCGTTAGGGCGCTGCTGGGACGATCTCGCCGGCCTGCGGGCCGCTGACATGGGTGGACGACAGCGGATGTTGCAGGAAATCGGTGGCCGGCAGGGTGCGGGGGGCCAGCACGACCAGGCCGAGGCCGCCGACCAGGCCGAAGTTCTTCAGGAACTCCCAGAAATGCTCCAGCCCTTCGCCCGGGCGGAAGCGCCAGAAGTCCGGAAAGCGCCAGAACTGGTGGTACAGCACCGCCGTCACTGCGCAGAACCCG
>CAXTUO010000700.1:0-2747 GCA_964247175.1 uncultured Acetobacteraceae bacterium
CCTTCGCCACGTGCCCGACGCCTGGCCAGGCGAAGTGGTAGGCCAGGACCGGGATGCGGTTGGCGGCGAACATGTCCATCCACCGCACCCGGCTTTCCGCCGATTGCGCCGGGTCGGTGTCAAAGGCGAACTGCGTCCGCGGATGCTCCAGCAGCAGCACCGGATGGTGCGCCAAGTCGCCGATGTAGCACAGCTTGCTGTTGCCTGAGTTGATCATGAACACCGAGTGGCTGACCGTGTGGCCCGGTGCGTCCAGGGCCGTGATCCCCGGCAGGATCTCCTGCTCGTTCTTGTAGAAGGTGATCCGGTCCTTGATCGGCAGCAGGTTCTTCCGCGCCTGCCCGAGGAAGTGGGGCCGCGCCGGGTAGTCGGCCGGGATCTTGCCGTCGTCGGTCCAATAGGCGAAGTCCGGCTCGCCGATGAAATACTGCGCGTTCGGGAAGTGGAGCGTCCCGTCATCCGCGACCAGCCCGCCGCAATGGTCGATGTGCGCGTGGCTCATGACCACCGCGTCCACATCGGCGGGAGCGATGCCCGCCGCCTTCAGGCTCGCTTGCAGCTTCCCCGTGGTCTTGCCGAACAGCGTGTCGGTGCCCATGCCGGTGTCGAACAGCACCACCCGGTCGCCGAAGTTCGCCACCAGGATGTTCTGCTCAAGCACCGCATTGTTGGTGGGCAGGAAGTTCGCCGTCAGTTCGCGGCTGATCTCGTCCTTGGAGATATGCGTGAACGAGGCGTTCGGATCGCCCAACGGCAACTGCCCATCCGTCACCACCGTGCACTCGGCCGAGCCCAGCTTGAAGCGGTAGAAATACGGCGCCTGGGTCTGGCTCATCGCCATCTTGGCCAGGCCGGCACCTGGCAACGCGAACGACGCCGCCCCCGCGGCCGCTCCCATCAGGACATGGCGGCGCGTCGCATCGCCGCGCAAAGACATCGACATGACAGTTCCTCCCGCGTTTTGCTTGGGACATCGCCTTGGATGTCCACGGGAAGGATGCGCCATCGCGCAAGCCGAAGGCAATAGCCCGGCGCCTCAGGATGGCAGCCGCTTATAGAAAAGCGTGGTTGCCTCCAGACGGCCCGCGGCATCGAGACTGTAGCCGGGAATCACCCCGGCCTCCGTCCAGCCGAGCCGGCGGTACAGCCGCTCCCCTGCCCCGCCGGTCAAGGTGTCGAGCGTCAGCAGCGTGCGCCCGGCTTGTCTCGCCGCCGCCTCCGCCGCCAGCATCAGAGCCTGCCCGAGGCCCTGGCGGCGCGCGTCGGGGTGGACCAGCATCTTGCAGATTTCGGCCCGGTGCGGCTGGTTCTGCGGCGTGTCGAGCTGCACCCGCACGGTGCCGGACAGCACGCCGCCGGCCCAGCCCGCCAGCAGGATGCACCGCCCGGCGGCGGCCCCTTGCGCCACATCGCGCATGGTGGCCCGCGCCGCGTCGAGCGGCAGCGGCGCCAGGAACGACACCGACGCCCCGCCCTCGACGCAGGCCACCAGGATTTCGGCCAGCCGCCGCTCCGCCGATGCGGCGGCGGATGCGCCGAGCGCCAGCACCCCGTCCAGCGGCTTCGCGTAGCCGAACTCAAGCGTGCGGGAGATGTCGTCGAGCGCACGGATCGGCCCGTCCCGCACCCAGCTTTGCTTCTCGTAGAACCGGTGCGCCCGGGTGAACCGCGTGTCGGACCACAGCACCAGGCGGGACGTCCCGGCGGACGCCGCGTGCGCCTCGGCGGTCCGCAGCAAGCATTGCCCGAGGCCCGATCCGTGGGCGTCCGGGTGGACATAAAGCTTCTTCAGCTCCCAAGCCCCGCCCTCCGCCGGCAGGATCGCCGCCATGCCGACGACCGCGCCCGCGTCCTCCGCCGCCCACAGCGCCCCGCCGCGCCCGGCGCAGTGCGAGGCAAGCGCGAAAAGCTCCTGCTCCTCGTGCTCCATGTCCAGGACGCAGCCGGGATAGTCGGACCAGCAGCGGCCGATCAGGGCGATGAACCCGTCGGCGTCACCGTCCCGTCCCGGCCTCAGCAGCATGGGCGCCGGGTCAGCGGAGGCTGGCGCAGAACGCGACGATGCGGCGGCAGGCCTCGGCAAGCGAGGCGTCGTCGGTGGCGTAGCTGATGCGGAGAAAGGGCGACATGCCGAATGCCGCGCCGTGCACCACCGCGACGTGCTGCTCTTCCAGCAGCGCCAGCGCAAAGTCCTCGTCCGTGTCCAGCCGCGTGCCCGCTTCCGTGGTCTTGCCGAGGCAGCCCGCCACGTTGGGATACACGTAGAACGCGCCCTCCGGACGGTGGCAGGCGATGCCGGGCGCTTCCGCCAGCGCGTCGAGCACCAGGTCGCGGCGGCGGCGGTAGGCGGCGACCATGCGCGGCACCGCGTCCTGCGGCCCGTCCAGCGCGGCGGCGGCGGCGGCCTGGCCGACGGTGGACACGCCGGCGGCGACATGGCCCTGGATGCTCGTCATCGCCCGGATCAGGCCGCGCGGCCCGGCGCCGAAGCCGATGCGCCAGCCGGTCATCGCGTAGGTCTTGGACACGCCGCTGACCGTCAGCACCCGGTCGCGCAGCCGCGGTTCCACCGCCGCCATCGTGCTGTGCTCGAACCCGTCGTACACCAGGTGCTCGTACATGTCGTCGGAGAGAATCCAGACGTGCGGGTGGCGCAGCATGACCTCGGCCAGCGCCGCGACCTCGTCCCGCGTCGCGGCGGCGCCGGTCGGGTTGTTGGGGAAGTTCAGCAGCAGCCACTTGGTGCG
>CAXTUO010000701.1:0-2742 GCA_964247175.1 uncultured Acetobacteraceae bacterium
ACCAACGTCGACCCCGGCGCGACCGTGATGTCGATGCTGTTGCCGCCCGCAAGGCCCTGGTTGTTTGCAGCACGGATAGTGCCGCCGTCGTTCGTGACCGTGCCGCCCACAAGCAGGCGCCCGTGTTTCGGAGCATAGTAACCGTTCGGCACTTGGCCCGTGTAGGGCGGCAGGGCATTGTTGATGTCGACGTTCTTGAGGGTGACGTTGTATGCGATCACCTGGGGAGAGTCGTCGGTTGTAGGCCCGGTCAACCCAATGCTTGTTCTAGCATTATCCGATCCGAAAGTCGTGTTGAACAGAACAGCCGTGCCGCTTTGGATATACAGATTGTCGCCGGCAACGGGTGCTTCGCTTGGCGACCAGCTATAGCCTGACGAAAACAAACCAGCAGAAATGTTCCAATTTTTTATGGACATTGTTTTCTCCTTATTCATGCTGAGAGATATTCAGTAACAGTATAACTAATATTAGAAAACTATCTTCCCATATGTTGAGCATCAACAAAACGTAAGCTCTGTCTTCTTTCAAAAAATTTATCGCGCAGCGTTGATGCTGGCCCAAGACCAACTCTCCTTTGTGGTGATATTAGGGCAACCTAGGCCATCTTTGCCTGTGACCTAGGTCACTGACCTGACGTTCGACGGAAGCGGGAATGGCGGCTTCGTCGTTTTGCCCGGTCCCGTCAGCACGGCGGAGCCGCCGGCTACGTCGCCACTAGGCAGGCTGGCCGGGCGCAAGACCCGGCCACTGCCGTCGAGGCGTCACGGACGCGCCCGGCGGGCTGCTCAGCCGGTCGCCAGGGCCGAGTAGCGGTCGAGCACGGCCGATACGACGCCGGCGGAGATGATCGCTGACGACGCCGTCGAACTGCTGGCGACACGGCTGCGCACGCCCTTGCAGATGAGCAGCACCTCGCGCCGGCGTTCGAGGAGGCGTTCCGGGTGGACGTGAAGCCTGTCACTGTCGAGGCGGTTGAGGCCGTGCTGTCGCGGCACATGGACGACCTGGAGCCGCGGCTGGCTGGTGCGGCACGGCCACGATACGCGGAGCGTGGCCGAGCTGATCGGCACCAAGCCCGGCGAGGTCAGGCCGTTGCTGCAGGGCCGGCTGGAAACGGTCCGGGTGCGCGAGATGACGGAGCAGATGCTGGCGGCCGGCCTGCCGGCCTGATCCGTCTTACCTGATGTGGGCAAAGACGGATGATCTCGGATTGTTACACATAAGCTTTCCATACCGCGATCGAGCGAAAAAGCACCGTTTCCTGCCGTTCGCGCGGACGACATGCTTATGCGCAAAGCAGGGAACGCTTATGGGCGAACGGACACTCGCGCTGTGCCATCCGCGCCCCGGCACCTCCGTTTCCCGAACCCAACCCGCAGCCCTGATGCTTGCTCCATCCTCGTCGGCCCGCAGATAGGTGATGATCTTGCCGAAGCCTGCGCGCTCGCCGCCTTTCGCCGCGGCGGCGTAAAGCTTGGAACAGCACCCGTCGCGCAGCATGCCGGCGTCGCTGTAGGCCTTCTTGCAGCAGCAGCCCTTTGCTTTGACCGTTGCGTCATGGCGCTGGCCGGCTCTGGTCTACGCCGGACGGGCGAGCCTATTGCGCCGGCCGCCAAAGCACCCGATTGTCCGCCCAGCAAGAACAGCAGCATAAGAACGCCAACGGGAGGAAGCGCCATGATGATCCGGCAGAAATGGTTGCTGCTTGCGGGATCGGGCCTTGCGGCCGTTGCCCTGATGTCCGGGCCAGCCCCCGCATCGGCTCAGTCCACGTCCGGGCCAGGGCCGGCACACTGGGTCGGCAGTTGGGGAGCCTCTCCGGCGTTTCCCAACGGGCCCGAAGTCACCAACCAAACCATTCGCCAGGTCGTGCGCCTCTCGCTCGGCGGCCGCGCCGTGCGCATCCGGATCAGCAACGAGATGGGCACAGGCCCGCTGGTGATCGGGGCGGCGCATCTTGCCCGGCCGGGACAGGTGCCCGGAAGCATCGACCCCGCGAGCGACCGCGTCCTGACGTTCGGCGGTCGCCCCGCCATCACGATCCCGCCGGGCGCTCCGGCCCTCAGCGACCCGGTGGCATTCGACGCCAAAGCCCTTGACAGCCTCGCGATCAGCCTTTTCGTGCCGCGTGACACCGGGCCGGCGGCCACGCACCCGCTCGGGCGTGCCACGGCCTATCTTGCGGACGGCAGCGACCGGACTGCCGCCGCGAGCCTGCCCGGCATGACGACCAGCACCGCGCGGTTCTTCCTCAGCGGCGTGGAGGTGGACGCCCCGGGCGCGTCGGCCATCGTCACGCTCGGCGACTCGATCACCGACGGCTACGGATCAACCATCGACGCCAACCGTCGTTGGCCGGACGTCCTGGCCGAGCGGCTTACGGCGGCGCAGGCCGCGGCGGGCGTCGTGGACGCCGGGATCAGCGGCAACCGCATCCTGCACGACTTGCCGGAGGCACAGTTCGGACCGGCGGCGATGGCCCGCTTCGACCGCGACGTCCTGTCGGTCCCGGGCGTGCGCACCGTGATCCTCATGGAGTCGATCAACGACATCGGCCACCCCGGCAGCGCCGCCTTGCCGGACCAGAAGGTAAGCTCCGCCGACATCACGACCGGGATGCGTCAGCTCGCCGACCGGGCGCACGCCCACGGCCTCCGCATTCTAGGCGCCACGCTGACGCCCTATGCCGACACCGTGTTCCCCGGCTACTTCACGGAAGAGGGCGAGGCGGACCGCCAG
>CAXTUO010000702.1:0-2738 GCA_964247175.1 uncultured Acetobacteraceae bacterium
ACCTCCTTTCCGACCCGCGCCTGCTCGCGGCCCACGCCGCCATGCTGCCGCCGCCGCGCGCCCGCGGCACGCCGTTCAACCCGGCGCTGCTGATGGGTTTGGCCAAGCTGGAAGAAGCGGCGACGCTCGACGACGCCGAGGCCGCCCTCACCCGGCAGGAAACCGCCGCGGTGCTCGCGGACGGGCGCGGCCTGGCGCTGGTGCGCGCCCTCCCGCGGTAGCCGCGCTCAGTCGGACCCGCCCATCGCCCAGCCGGACATGTCCTCTCCGGTCAAGCGCGGCTGCTCTGGCGCCGGCTCCGGTGTCGCGGCCTGGCGGTTGGCCTTGGCGTCCGGCGGCAGCGGCTGCGCGTCAGTCGTTTCGGGCTTGGCTTCAGGACGCGGGCGCGCGGGCGGCGTCTGAGGAGCTTGGAATGCAGTCATGACGGGCTCCACGCACTGGATTGTGCGCTGCAACATAAAGTTGGCCCGTCACTGACTTCAACGTGAGCTGCCCCTCACGTTTCCGTGCACGGCGCGCTCAGGCGGCATCCGGTCCGACGCGGACCAGCAGCTTGCCAAAGTTCTTGCCCCTCAACATGCCGATGAACGCGGCTGGGGCGCGCGCCAGCCCGTCCACCACGTCCTCGCGGTACTTGACCTGCCCGGACTCGACCCACGCGGTGGCCTCCCGCAGGAAATCGGCCTGCTGGCTCGCGAAGTCCCACACGATGAAGCCGCGGATGGTCAGGCGCTTCGTGAGGACGGCGCGCATCAGCCCGGGCGTCCGGTCCGGTCCGGCGGACGGCGCGGTCTGGTTATACTGCGAAACCAGGCCGCAGACCGGGACGCGGGCAAACGGGTTCAGCAGCGGGAACACCGCGTCCCAGACGTGGCCGCCGACGTTCTCGAAATACACGTCGATCCCTTTCGGACAGGCCTGCTTCAACCGTTCCGGCAAGTCCGGCCCACGGTGGTCGATGCAGTCATCGAAGCCGATGGACCGGACGTAGCCGCACTTCTCCGCCCCCCCGGCGATGCCGACGGCGCGCGCCCCGCGCAGCTTGGCGACCTGGCCCACCATGGACCCCACGGGACCGCTGGCGGCGGCGACCACCACGGTTTCCCCGGGCTTCGGCTGCCCGATGTTGAGCAGGCCGCAATACGCCGTCATGCCGGGCATGCCCAGCACGCCAAGCGCGGTGGACGCCGGCACCGGCCCCGGCTCCATCCGCCGCAGCCCGGCGGCGTCCACGGCGGCATAGGCCTGCCAGCCGTTGAAACCCTCCACCAGGTCGCCGGGCTTCAGCCCGTCCGCATCGGACTCCATGACTTCGCCGACGGTTCCGCCGGTCATCACGCCGTCGATGGGCACCGGCGGGACGTAGGACGGCGCGTCGCTCATCCGCCCGCGCATGTAGGGGTCGAGCGACAGCCAGATCGTCCGCACCAGCGCCTGCCCCGGACCCGGCTTGGGGATTGGCCCCCGTTCCAGGCGGAAGTCGCTTTCCTGCGGCTCCCCCACCGGGCGGCTGGCAAGGACAATGCGCTGGTTCTCGGCATCGGGCATGGCGGCACCTCGGGTTGGCCGCGTGAACCATAACGAGGATTAACCAAGCCGCAACCAAAACCCCGCATCATGCCGTTTATTGTCGAAACAATCTTTGGTAGTAATGATTTTGGCGACGGTATCGGGTTCTGGCACAATCGGGCGCGGCGTGCGGGGGTCCGTGTCCCTTTTGGACCAGCTCGCGCCCGGCGGCACCCTTGAGTGGACCGTCAGCGGATCAGGGCTGGGCGGCATCGCCGACCTCCGGTTGCTGGACACCCTGGGCGACGGGCAGCGCCTGGACACGGTGTTCCACCCGCAGGTGGTGATCCGCCGCGGGTCCACCACGCTGTTCAGCGGCGACCTGCTGGGCTGGTCGGGCACGCGCAGCGCCGATGCGGCGACAACCGCCATCAACTTTGACCTGGCGCCCACGCTGCGCGCTGCCGGGCTGGCCGGCGGGATGTCGGACGACAGCACCGTGTCCGTCACCTTCCACAGCGTCATCGCCTCGCTTTATGCGGCGCAGCAGGCGCCGGCCTTGGGCCGGGTGCTCGGCCAGGGCGATTTGCTGCGCAACACCGCCGTGTTCAGCGGCACCGTGGCGGGCACGCTGTCCAGCAGCGATCCTGCCGTCGCCTCGCTGGCGCTGCCGTCCAGCACGCTTGCAGCGTCGATCTACGCGGTGAACGGCGTCTTGGCGGCGGGGACGGCGCACGCGGCGTATGGCGACATCGTGACCTACCGCATCCAGCTCGGATTGCCGCTGACCACCGCGCACCACGTCCAACTGACCGCCGCCCTCGCCGGGCTGACCGGCCCCTTCGTGTTCGACCCCGCCGGGACGCCGGGAGGGCCGCCCGGCGGCCATGCCCAGTTCGGGTCGAGCGGCACCTACACCGCGGCCCGGCCGGCGGCGACCCTGACAACCGACGCGGCGGGCAACCCGGCCATCCTGTTCGACTTCGGCGACATCCAATCGTCCGGCAGCCACCCCGGCACGATCGACTTGTTGGTGTCCGCCCCGCTGGCGCCCGGCGGGTCGCTCGCCGCAACCGTGACGGAAACCGAGGCGAACTCGTTCGGGACGCCCGCCACGGTGAGCGCCACCACGGCGGCCGTCGCCCTCAACGAGCCGTCGCTGCACATCCAGACCACGACGGTTTATGCGTCGAACGACCACGCCACCTGGACCGGCACCGGCGGCCCGT
>CAXTUO010000703.1:0-2734 GCA_964247175.1 uncultured Acetobacteraceae bacterium
GCGCGGCGCCGTGGACGCGGCGATTGCGGCCGGGGACCGCCGCCAGGCCGAACGGCTGGCTGCCGAGGGGCGGGCCATGGCGCCCACCGACAGCCGCGCCACCTTGCTGTCGGCCCGGGTGGCCCGCGCGTTTGGCAGCAACGCCCAGGCGCAGAGCCTGCTGGAGCTTGCGGCGGTCCAGCGGCGGGAGGAGTTGGGGGACGCCGCACCGACCATGGTGGCCTCCGCCCGCGGCCTCGCGAACCCTTTTCAGCCCGCCAGCGCCGGGGCGGCGCCTGCCGGCCTGGCGGCCCGTCCCGGCGATCCCGTGTCGCGGGAGATCGCCGAGCAGTTGACGCTGGTGCGCAACGACACGGCGCCGCGGGCGCTCGGCAGCGCCAGCGTGCGCGTCCGGTCGGGAACGGCAGGACTGGACCAGTTGCAGGAACTGTCGGCGGCGGCGCAGGCCAGCCTTCCCGCGGGCAAGCTCGGCGGCCGGGTGACGGCGCGGGTCATGCCGGTGTTCCTGGACGCCGGCAAGCTGTCGAGCACGGGCGACGCCCCGCTGCGGTTCGGCACCAATGCGCTGGCGGGCGCGCCAGTGTCCAGTTCAAGCACCGCTGCCGGCGCCGGGCTGAACGCGGCCTACCAACGGGGCGACTGGCTCAGCGCGGACATCGGCACATCCCCCCTCGGCTTCCCCGTCACCAACCTGCTGGGCGGCGTCGAGATCGCACCGAAGCTGACGGAGGCGGTGCGCCTGCGTGTCCGCGGCGAGCGGCGGTCGGTGCTGGACAGCCTGCTGTCCTATGCCGGCACCAAGGACGGGGCGACCGGGCAGACCTGGGGCGGCGTGACGCAGACCGGCGGGCACGTGCAGGTGGAGTCCAGCCTCGGCGAGGGCGGCGCATACGTCGCGGGCGGCTACGCGGCCTATGACGGGCAGCACGTCGCGCACAACGCAAAGGTCGAGGCGGGCGCCGGCTTCTCGTATCCAGTCTACAAGGACCGCGACGGCGAGCTGACAACCGGGCTCGACCTGGTCTACTTCAAGTTCGACAACAACCAGCGCGGCTTCGCGCTGGGCCAGGGTGGCTACTTCAGCCCGCAGAACTTCGTCGCGCTCAACGTTCCGTTGTTCTACAGGAGCAGGCTCGGCGACCTCCGCTACCGGATCGGCGGCACGGCCGGCTACGCCAGCTTCCGCGAGGACGCGAGCCCGCTGTTTCCGAACGACCCCGGGCGCCAGGCCCAGGTGGAGGCGGCCGCGCGGGTCAACCCGGCCGTGCCTGCCCGCAACCTGGCGCAGACCCGCAACGGCTTTGTGGGCGGGGTGCGAGTGGACCTCGATTACCCGCTCAGCGACGCGCTGACGCTGGGCAGCAGGCTGCAGTACGACAAGGCAGCCAACTGGAACGAGACCCGGGTCAGCGTCCAGCTTGAGAACCGGTTCTGATGCCGACCCGCCGCGCGCTGGTCGCTGCGGCGCTGGCCGGCTTGGCAAGGCCGTCTCGGGCGGTGCCGGTTGCCGAATGGGACGCGTTCAAGGCGCGGTTCCTGCATCCGGACGGCCGCGTCGTGGACACGGGCAATGGCGGCGTGTCCCATACCGAGGGGCAAGGCTGGGGACTGCTGTTCGCCGTTGCGTTCGACGACCCGGCGGCGTTCCAGGCGATCCTGGTTTGGACGGCCGACACGTTGCGCCGCAGCCGGGATGCGCTGCACGCCTGGCGCTACGTGCCCGGCGAGGCCAACCCGGTGCCGGACGTGAACAACGCCACCGACGGCGACCTGTTCATCGCCATGGCCCTGTTCCGGGCGGCCCGGCGCTGGTCACGCCATGCATACGCGGCCAAGGCGCAGGCCATCGCCCACGACGTGCTGCGCCTGCTGGTGCGCCGCGCCAGTCCGCGCACGCTGCTGCTGCCCGGCGTGCAAGGGTTTGAGACCCGGGACGCCCTCGTGGTCAATCCATCCTACTACGTGTTCCCGGCCTTGCAGGAACTGGCGGCCCATACGCGGGACCCGCTCTGGATGACCGTTCAGTCGGATGGGTTGGCGCTGATGCGCGACGGCAGGTTCGGCCGCTGGATGCTGCCGCCGGACTGGCTGCAAGTCTCCCGTGCGAACGGAACGCTGGAACCGGCAAGCGGGTGGCCGCCGCGTTTTTCATATGACGCGATCCGTGTGCCGCTTTACCTGTCCTGGACCGGGCGGACATCAACGAGCGTGGATGAAGCGTTCCGCACATACTGGGCGCAGCAGCTTCCCGACCCGCCCGCCTGGGTAGATTTGGTGACGGGGGAAGCTGCACCCTACGCTGCGCCGCCGGGGATGCGGGCGATCGGTGAGTTCTCGCTTGCGCCGGCCACCCCCGACGTGCCGCTAAGCTTTCCGTCCGCGGCAACGGTGCCGGACTACTACTCGGCGGCCTTGATCTTGCTGGCCCGCATCGCCTGGGAGGAGAGCCACCGATCGAAGTCATGAGGCAGGTTAAAGCCGTTTAGGCCAGAGATAACAGAACGTCCGGATTTGGCAGGTAAGGGGACAGAGCCGGAACAGCGGGGCTGGAGTTTGTCGGCGTAGCAGGCGCTTACGCGTTTGGGCATCCTGCGCTGGGTTTTGGAGGCGGTAACGGGAAGGTCAATTCCCGATAGCTGAATGGCGCCACCCCGGGCAGCCGGGAAAATGTTTACCAGCCTTAGAACCTGTTTGAGTGACTTCAACTTGCGGCGGCATGGAGTGGCATGGGGTT
>CAXTUO010000704.1:0-2730 GCA_964247175.1 uncultured Acetobacteraceae bacterium
GGGCTGGTCAGCACGCAGGCCACGGCCAGGTCGTCCTCCGGCAGCAGCACGGCGTCGCACAACGAAAGCATGTCCTGCACCGCCGCCTGTTCGCCCAGGATCAGGCGGTCCAGCCCGGCCACCGGCACGCCGCGCGCCTTCAAGGCCCGCACCAGGGACTTCGCGAAGTCGTCGCGCCGCCGCACCAGCACCAGGATGTCGCCCGGCCGCAGCGGACGGTCCCGGCTTTCCAGCCGCTCCCCGCGGCGCAGCGCGTCCTCGATCCAGCCGGCCAGCGCGTCCGCCAGGCGCTGCGGCGCGGACACCAGGCCCATGTTGCGCTCCGGCACGGTCCACGGCTCGGCTTCCGGCGCTTCCGGCAGCGGCGTGAGCGGCCAAAGCTCGACGCGGCCCGCCGCCCCGGCGCGGTCCGCGTAGTGATGCAGCGGGCCGTCGTCGGCCACCCCGCGCGCCGCCTCCGGATCGGCGAACACGGCGTCCACCAAGGCCAGCACCGGCGGGGTGGAGCGGAACGACACGTCAAGCGCCACGTCCCGCCACGTCTCGTCGCCGACCCGGGCGGCCATCTCGGCGCGGGACCGGTCAAACTCCGCGGGGTCGGCGCCCTGGAAGGAGTAGATGCTCTGCTTGGGGTCGCCCACCGCGAAGAAGGTGCGCTGGCGCCCTTCCTCCGCCGCGGCGCCCAGCCCGGCGAAGAACTCCTCGGTCAGCCGGTGGGCGATCTGCCACTGCTCCGGCGCGGTGTCCTGCACCTCGTCCAGCAACAGATGGTCGATGCCGCCGTCGAGCTTGTAAAGCACCCACGCCGCCCCGGGGTCCCGCAATAGGTCGGACGTGCGGCCGATCAGGTCGCCGTAGTCCAGTAGCCCGCCCTCTTCCTTGCGCCCGGCGTAGGACCGCAGCACCGGCGCCGCCAGCGACAGCAGCGCCGCGGAGGCCGACGCCACCCGCAGCGCCCGGCGCCGGTCCTCCACCGCCAGCACGCGCGCCTGCTCGGCCTTCACCGCCTCGATGATCTCCGGATGCTTGGCGTCCAGGGCCTTGCCGGCATAGGCGCTCGCGGCGCGCGGCTCGCCGGCGCCAGTCAGCAGGTCCGCCAACCACTCGTTCCAATGCTCCCGCCGCAACTCGGACGGCAGGCCGAGCCAGCCGAGCAGGCGCTCCGCCCTTTGCTGCACCGCCGGGGTGCCGTGCGCCTGGGCGAGGCGCAGGGCGGCGGCGACGCCCTCCCGCTCGGGCCACTCGACCGCTTCCGCCAGCAGCGCCGCCTCGTCCCCTGCCCCGGCGCCCGCCGCGCGCCGCATCGCCGCCATCCGCTGCGGCTCCGACATCGCCAGCACCGGGTCCAGCAGCCCGCGCCGCGCATCCAGCGCCGCGACCAGTCGCGCGAACCCCTCCGCCGAGGTCAGACCCGCCAGCTCCAGCAGGGCATCCGCCGGGAACCCGGCCAGCACGCCTTCCCGCGCCTGGTCCATGGCGGTGCGGGCGTCGGCGTCCTCGACCAGCCGGAAATGCGGGGAAATCGCGGCCTCCAGCGGGAAGCGGCGCAGCAGCGATTGGCAAAAGGCGTGAATGGTGCCGATCCGCATGCCGCCGGGCAAGTCGAGCACCCGGGCGAACAGCGCGCGGGCCGCCGCCCGGGCTTCCTCCCCGGTGGGCGCCGGCAAAGCCGCAAGCTCCGCGTCCAGCGCGTCATCGTCCAGCGTCACCCAGCGGCCCAGCCGGTGCTGCAAGCGCAGCGCCATCTCCGCCGCCGCCGCCTTGGTGAAGGTCAGGCACTGGATGCGCGCCGGGTCCGCCCCGGACAGCATCAGGCGCAGCATCCGGTCGGTGAGCAGCTTGGTTTTGCCGGACCCGGCGGAGGCGGCGACAAAGGCGGACACCGCCGGGTCGGACGCCTGGCGCTGCTCGGCCTCCGCACGCTCCCGGGCGGCGGTTGGGAGGCCAATATTGGCGATCACGTTCATGCGTCGTCCTCCAGCGCGGCCCATTCCGCGACGCGGGCAAGCTGCGCGTAGTCGGAGAACCGGGGCGCGGCGCCGGGATGCGGGCGGGACAGGTAAGCGCGCTCCGGGTCGTCAAAAGCGGCGATCAGGGCGACCAGCGCGCGCTGCGCCGTTTCGGCTTCCTGCGCGGTGCGGGCCGGGTCGTGCTGGAACAGCCGGGTTTCCTTGCCGGGATCGAGGCCGCCGGACAGGTGCCAGTAGGTCAGCTCGGACGTTCGACCGGCAAGCTCCGCGCCGAACACCCCGGCGGCGGCCATCGCGGCTTCCAACGGCAGTTGCGGCGCGAGGCCCTGCTCAACCTGGCCCGTGGTGGGCACCGCGCCGGTCTTGTAGTCGAGGATGGCCAGCGTGCCGTCCGCCCGGCGCTCGATGCGGTCGGCCCGGCCGCTGAGCACGAAGGGATGGTCGCCGGGCACGGTCCACTTGCCCTCCACCTCCGACGCCACGTGCGCCATCGGGCCGCGCAGGCGGCGGTTGCGCTCGGCTTCCGCCACCCAGTCGGCGATGCGGGCCAGGCGCGGGCGCCACCAGGCCGTGAGCGCCGGGCGCAGCCCCGCCGCGTCCAGCGCCCGGTTCATGGCGGCGTGCAGCCGGGCTTCCGCATCGCGCGGGTAAGTGGTCGGTGGCAGGTTCTTCAAAAAGTCGGCCAGCGCTTCATGCACGATGCTGCCGTAATCGGCGGCGTCGGCCGACTGCTCCAACGGCTGCAAGGCGCGCAGCCGCA
>CAXTUO010000705.1:0-2723 GCA_964247175.1 uncultured Acetobacteraceae bacterium
GCGGGGGCCTGGGCGGGCGGAGCGGCGGCGGGCTTGGGTCGTCGGGGCTGGGCGGCCTGGGCGCGCAGGGTGGCGGGCAAGCGGACCCGTCGCAGAACCCGGCCAACCCGCTGCTTGGCGGCCTGGACCCGACCGGCGGCCCGCCCGGCGGCGGCGGCCCCAATGGCGGGGCCGAGGACAACAACTCCGTCCGCATCATCCCGAATGGTCAGAACAACGCGATCTTGCTGTATGCCACCGCGTCCGAGCGCGACACTATCGAGGCCATGCTGCGCAAGATCGACATCCTGCCCTTGCAGGTCCGCATCGACGCCACGGTGGCGGAGGTGTCGCTGAACGACAACCTGCAATACGGCACGCAGTTCTTCTTCAACGCCGGCATCAACGGCGCGCTCAACTTCAGCCCGGCCGGCGCGGCTGCGGGCGCCTTCGCGTCGGGCTTCCCGGGGTTCGTGCTCAGTGGCCCCCGCAACGGCCAGGCGGCGCTGAACGCCTTGCAGGCGGTGACGGACGTAAAGGTGCTGTCCTCCCCGCAGGTCTTGGTGCTGGACAACGAGGCCGCGCGCTTGCAGGTCGGCAACCTCGTGCCGTTCCTGACGCAAAGCGCGCAAAGCACCATCACCACCAACGCGCCCATCGTGAACTCGGTCGATTACCGGGAAACCGGGGTGATCCTGGAGGTCACGCCGCGGGTGAACAGCGGCGGGCTGGTGACGCTCGACATCTCGCAGGAGGTCAGCGGCGTGGTGCCGGGGACCACGACGGCGGGCCTCAACTCGCCCACCTTTTCCGAGCGCAACGTGACCAGCCGCGTGGTGGTGGAGGACGGGCAAACGGTGGGCCTGGCCGGGCTGATCAGCGACAACGCGAGCACGTCGAGCTCGGGAATCCCGTGGCTGAAGGACGTGCCGCTCCTGGGGCTGCTGGCCGGCAGCCAGAACAACGGCCGGCAGCGGACCGAGCTCATGGTGCTGATCACGCCGCACGTGGTGCACGACCAGCGGGACGCACGGGCGCTGACCGAGGACCTGCGCGACCAGTTGATCAATGCCGCCCGCGTGCCGGGCGACCTGCAAGGGGGCCGGACATCCGGCTCCGCCGACCCGCAGCGCACGCTGCGCCGCAGCTTGCGTCTGGAGCAGTGAGCTCCGGCCAAAGGGATGGCCGAGGAAACGACCGGGGCTTCGCGCTGCTGATCGTGCTGTGGGCCGTGGTGCTGCTGGCCCTCTTGGCCACGCAGTTGATGGCGGCCGGGCGCACCGAGCTGCAGCTTGCCGCCAACCTGCGCGGCGCCGCGACCGCGGAAGCGGCGGCGGACGGCGCGGTGCAGGAAGCGGTGTTCCACCTGCTCGACCCTTCCAACGCCTGGCCGGCGGACGGCGCGGAGCGGAGCCTGCGCGTGCCGGGCGGGCAGGCGGTCGTGCGGATCGAGGA
This sequence comes from uncultured Acetobacteraceae bacterium, assembly GCA_964247175.1. Classification (GTDB taxonomy): domain Bacteria; phylum Pseudomonadota; class Alphaproteobacteria; order Acetobacterales; family Acetobacteraceae; genus CAHJXG01. The sequence continues at coordinate 1,435 of CAXTUO010000705.1, forward strand.
CGAGGCGGGCAAGATCAACCCCAACACCGCCTCGCCGGAGCTGCTGCGGGCGCTGCTGCGCCGGGCGGGCGCGGACGGGCGCACCGCGGACGGCATCGCCGCCGCGGTCGTGGACTGGCGTTTCCCCGGCAGCCAAGGGCAGTCCGGCGGCGCCAAGGACCCGCAGTACCGCGCCGCCGGCCGCGAGTACGGCCCGACCGGCGCGCCGTTCCGCAGTGTGGAGGAACTCGGCGCGGTGCTCGGCATGACGCCCGAGCTGCTGGCCCGGCTGGCGCCGAACGTGTCCGTGCTGACGGACACCGACCCCGACCTTTCGGCCTCGCCGCCGCTGGTGCGCCAGGCGGTCCAGGACCTCCGCGGCTCGCGCCCCACCACGTCCCGCCCCCGGCCGCTCCGCACCGTCGCCATTTCGGCGCGGGTGGCCGGCGATGCCGGCGGGCGGTTCGGCCGCCGCGCGGTGGTCCGACTGGGCATCGCGCCAAAGGAGCCGCTGTTCCAGGTTCTGACGTGGGAGGCGTTGGCGGAGTAGGGGCGGCGGAGGCGAGGCTAGGGGGACAACGGCCTGAGTGCCGCGAACCCGGCCGGGCACTTGCCCTTGTTCGTTGCGAATTCTGACAATTCATGACGGCTTCAACTTGTGTCGAAACTTTAATAATTGCGTTTCTGGCGAGGAGTGCAGGCCGCCCTGAGCCCGGGCGTGCTGCGGCGTTTTCTTGAGGATGGCATTGTGGACATCGCCGAGTTTGACCGCTTTGCCGACGAGTACCGCGGCCTGCATTTGGCGAACGTGTTCATCAGCGCCGGTCCCGTGTTCCGTTCAGCACCCAGTGCCCCGTGACCGTGGCGCGGGCCTTGAGGCTGGCGGCACGTGCGCCAGGCTTTGCCGACCGCCGGCTGGCAGGCCTGCTTCTACGGGCGCTGCCGCTGGCGTGCATCGTCCTGGCGTTGGGGACGCTGGTGCTGCCGGTGGCACTGACGCACATGCCTCCGCTGCTGGATTACCCGAACCACCTGGCACGGATGTGGCTGCTGGCGGGCGGAGCCGAGCAGGCGCCGCTGGACGGCATCTACGGCGTGGACTGGTCGGGCGCATCGACCAACATCGGCATCGACCTGCTGGCGGCGACGCTGGGCCGGCTGGTCGGCGGGTGGACGCTGGCCCCGCTGCTGCTTGGGGCCGCGGTGCTGCTGCCGCCGCTGGGGGCGGTGCTGCTCAACCGGGCGGTGTTCGGCGGCTGGCATTGGTGGCAGGCCGGGTTCGCGGTCCTGGCCTGGAACACCACGCTGCT
>CAXTUO010000706.1:0-2720 GCA_964247175.1 uncultured Acetobacteraceae bacterium
GCTCCTGCACGAGCAGGAGGTCGCCGGGCTGGCCTGCATCACTTTGCCGGTCGACACGCCGCATTACCGGCAAGCCGGGCTGGTGTGGTTCGACCTGACGGCGCTGGACGGTCCGGCGGCGCTGCGGGGCGCAAGCTGGTCCACCCCGGGCGCCGGGCAGCGGCCGGCCCGGCTCGGGGTGGTGATCTGCACCTTCAACCGGGAGCCTGAGCTGGGCGCGGTGCTGGCGGCCATCACCGGCAGCGAAGATCTCGGGACCGCGGTGGCCCGGGTGGTCGTGGTGAACCAAGGGCGCCCGGGGCTGGCGGCGCGGCCCGGCATCTGCGCCGCCGCCGCCCGGCTCGGCCCCCGGCTGCATATGGTGGAGCAGGCCAACCTCGGCGGCGCCGGCGGGTTCGGCCGCGGCCTGCTGGAAGCGCTCGATGATCCCACCGTCACCCACGTCTGCCTGCTCGATGACGACGTGCGGGTGGAACCCGAAAGCCTGCGCCGCATGGCCGCGTTCTTCACCTTGGCGCAGGACGGCGTCGCGCTGGGCGGCCACATGCTGGACAGCGTGCGCCCAACCAGCCTTTACGAGGCCGGTGCCGTCGTGCTGCCGAACTGGGCGCCGCAGCCGCTGCACCACGGCCTCGACCTTTGCGAGCTGTGGGCCTTGGACAGGCTGCTGGAGCCCGGCGCGATGCATTTCAACGGCTGGTGGATGTTCGGCTTCCCGAAGCGGTGGATCGAGCGGGTCGGCATGCCGCTGCCCTGCTTCATCCGCGGCGACGACATCGAGTTCGGCATGCGCCTGCACGAGGCCGGCCCGCCCACCGTGCCGCTGCCGGGCGTCGCGATCTGGCACGAGCCGTTCTACCTTAAGCTCGGCGGCTGGCAGCTCTATTACGAAACGCGCAATGCCCTGGCCTGCGCGGCGCTGCACGGGGACTTCACGCCCAATCGGGTAGCGGTCCTGTTGCTGAAGCGGCTGCTGATCCACCTTCTGACCTACCGGTACTACGGCGCCGCGTTGGTCGTGCGCGCGATGGAGGACGGCCTGCGTGGCCCTGCCATCCTGGACGGGGACCCCCGGCCGCTGCACGCCAGCCTCGCCGAGCTTCGGAGCCGCTATCCCGACGAGTGGACCCGGCGGGAGCGCGTGCTGGCCATGGCGCCGGTCGGCGCGTCCCCGTGCTCACGGCCCGGCTTCGTCCTCGCGATGGGGCGTGCGCTGCTGATGAACTGGGTCCGGCCAAGCCCGGCCGCTGTGCCGCCGCGGGCGCTGCGGGTGCAGGATCTTGTCTGGTTCCGGGTCATGCAATCGGATTGCCTGGCCGTGGACACGCATTGGGGCCGCGACCTCCCGACGTTCCGGCGCAACCGCGCGAGCTTCCGCCGCCTGCTCGCCGCCGGGCTGCGCGCGGCCTGGCGGCTGCGCCGCGCCGGAGTTGCGGCACGCTTGGCAGACGGGCTTGCCGCGCCTCACATCGCAGCCCTTTTGGCGCGCCTACGTGCGGCAAGGGTCTTCGGAGGGCTGACGGCGCTTTCCGGCCGCTGCGCCCAAGCTGACCACCTTGTAAGTCTGAGCGATGTCTGCGATGGCCGTCGCAGGCATGGCGTTGGTGAGCTCGTCGTCCCCGCGGGCTTCGTGCCCGTACGCGAGATCGGGCCCCAGTGCCCATCCGCTTCCAGGGCTGAACGGTGTCCAGGGCGCCGACGTGCCGGGAAGCCTGATTACAAGGAGGGCCGATGGGAGGCGGGGCCAAGCAACCGGTTCGGAGGCTCCATGGACATCATCGGCATTGACATCAGCGTCGAACCGAGAGGTTCGCCGGACAAGGCCAAATTCGACGCCGCCCTTCTCGTCGGCGAGCGCGTCAGGCACGGCACGTTCTCCAACACCGAAGCCGGCTTCGAGCAGTTCGTCGCCTCGCTGGCGCGCCACCGGCCCGACCCGGCCAGCCCCTTGCACGCCTGTATGGAGGCCACCGGCAACTGGGGACTGAACTTGGCGGTGTTTCTGCACGGGCACGGCGTGCGGGTCAGCGTGGTCAACCCCGCGCGCATCAAGGCCTATGGCGCCAGCGAGTTGGCGCGCAACAAGACCGACAGGCTCGACGCCGCCCTGACCGCGCGCTTCTGCCGCGCCCACAACCCGTCCGCCTGGATCCCGCCTGCGGTCGGTCTGCGCGAGTTGCGCGAGCTCGTCCGCCGTTGCGACGCGTTGAAGGCCGCGCGGGTACAGGAGATGAACCGCAGAGCCACAGGCTTCGCCTCGCCTACCGTGGCGGCTTCCATCAAGGCCCCAGCCGCAAACCCCTCGGGTTTCGGCGACATCGGCTGGCTGGACGAACAGATCGAGGCGGTGATGGGCGAGGTCAGACGTTTGGTCGCGTTGAACCCGGCGTTGAGCAGGAACTTTGCCCTGGTGCGCAGCATCACCGGCTTTGGCGAGGTCTCGGCCGTCGTCCTGCTGGCCGAACTGCCCAACGTCGACCCGAGAGGTTCGCCAGACATCGCCGAGTTCACCCCGGAAGCCCTGGCCGCCTTCGCCGGCCTTCCGCCCGGTGAGCACAGTTCCGGCAGTTCCGTGCGCAGGCCAAGCAAGATGAGCCGCATCGGCAACCAACGTCTGCGCGGCATGCTCTACATGTGCGCGCTCAGCGCCAAGCGGACCAACAAGGCCATGGCCGACTTCGTCCGGCGTATGGCCGAGGCGGGCAAGGCGCCCAAGGTCA
>CAXTUO010000707.1:0-2720 GCA_964247175.1 uncultured Acetobacteraceae bacterium
TCAGCATCCCGCTGATCCGGCTGCTGCGGCGCGTGGCGCCCACCCCGGCCTGATCGCGCCCATCCGCGTTGCGCCTCTCCGATTTCGATTTCGATCTGCCCGCCGACCGCATCGCCCAGCACCCGGCGCGGCCTCGGGACGCTGCGCGGCTGCTGGTCGTCGGCAACGAGTTGCAGGACCGCGCTGTCCGCGACCTGCCGGGCCTGCTGCGCCCCGGCGACGTGCTGGTGGCCAACGACACCCGCGTCATCCCGGCGCAGCTTGCGGCCCGGCGGGGTGCCGCGCGCATCGGCCTCACCCTCGACCAGCCGCGGCCCGACGGCTCCTGGCACGCCTTGGCCCGCAACGCCCGGCGGCTGCGGCCCGGCGACACGCTGAGCTTCGACCATGCGCCAGACCTTTCGGCCACCCTGCTGTCCCGCGACGACGGCGGCGTCGTCGTGGTCCGGTTCAACCAGGCGGACGCCGCATTTGCCGACGCGCTGCGCCGCGCCGGTGCCTTGGCCCTGCCGCCCTATATCGACCGGCCCGGCGGTCCCACGACGGAGGACGCCGCGGACTACCAAACCGTGTTCGCCGCCCGCGAGGGCGCGGTCGCGGCGCCCACGGCCGGGCTGCACTTCTCCGATGCGCTGCTGGGCGCGCTCGACGCCGCCGGCATCCCGCGCGTGCTGGTGACGCTGCATGTCGGCGCCGGCACCTTCCTGCCGGTCCGCACCGACGACGTTTCCGACCATGCCATGCACGCGGAATGGGGCGAAGTGACCGAGGACGCGGCCCGGACGATCAACGCGGCGCGGCGCGTGGTGGCGGTCGGCACGACGACGCTGCGGGTGCTGGAAACCGCGGTGGATGCGGCGGGCCGGGTGCAGCCGTTCCGGGGCAACACCCGGCTGTTCATCACGCCGGGCTTCCGGTTCCGCGCCGTGGGGGCGCTGATGACCAACTTCCACCTGCCGCGCTCGACATTGTTCATGCTGGTGTGCGCCTTTGCCGGCCAGGCGCGAATGCAGTCGGCCTACGCGCATGCGATCAAGCAGGGCTACCGCTTCTACTCCTACGGCGACGCCTGCCTGCTGGAGCGCGCGGCGTGAGCTTCGGCCATCAGGTGCTGGCGACGGACGGCGCCGCCCGGGCCGGCGTGCTGCACACGGCGCATGGCGCCGTCGAGACGCCGGTGTTCATGCCGGTCGGCACCGCCGGCACGGTGAAGGCGATGACGGCGGACCAGGTGCGCGCCACCGGCGCCGGGCTGGTGCTGGGCAACACCTATCACCTTATGCTGCGGCCCGGCGCGGACCGGGTCGAGCGGCTGGGCGGGCTGCACCGCTTCATGGACTGGCCCGGCCCCATCCTGACCGACAGCGGCGGCTTCCAGGTCATGTCGCTGGCAGGCCTGCGCACCATGGACGAGGGCGGCGTCACTTTCCGCTCCCACCTGGACGGTAGCGCGCACCGCCTGACGCCCGCGATTGCCACGCAGATCCAGCACAAGCTCGACGCCACGATCACCATGGCGCTGGACGAGTGCACCCCCTTCCCCGCCACGCCCGCGCAGGCGGAGGCCAGCATGGCGCTGTCCATGCGCTGGGCCGACCGTTCCCGCGACGCTTTTGTGGCGCGTCCGGGCTACGGCCAGTTCGGCATCGTGCAGGGCGGCGTGTTCCCGGACCTACGGGCGGCGTCGGCGGAGGCGCTGACCGCCATCGGCTTCGAGGGCTACGCGGTGGGCGGCCTGGCGGTGGGCGAAGGCCAGGCGACCATGCTTGCGGTGCTGGACAGCACGGTGCCGCGGCTCCCGGCGGACCGGCCGCGCTACCTCATGGGCGTCGGCACGCCGGACGACCTTTTGGCGGCGGTGGCACGCGGCATCGACATGTTCGACTGCGTGATGCCGACGCGCGCCGGGCGCACCGCAAGGGGCTTCACCTCGCACGGCGTGCTCAACTTGCGCAACGCCCGCCATGCCGAGGACGCCGGCCCGCTCGACACGCGATGCGCCTGCACCGCTTGCACCCGGCACAGCCGCGCTTACCTGCATCACCTGTTCCGGGCGAACGAGATGCTCGGGCCGATGCTGCTGACGCAGCACAACCTGACCTATTACCAGTCCCTGATGCGCGGCATGCGCGCGGCGATCACTGGGCGCCGGCTCGACGCCCACGCCGCCGCCGTCCGCGCCGCCTGGGCTGCCGGGGACACGAGATGACCGACTACACCACCCTGACCCAGCTTGGCGCCGCGACCGCCGCGCCCGCTTCGCCCGGCGCCGCGGTGCTGGAGCGGGTGGGCAACCCGCAGCCCGGCATGGCCTACCTCGTCCGCTTCACCTGCCCGGAGTTCACCTCGATCTGCCCGCTGACCGGCCAGCCGGACTTCGCGCATGTCGTGCTGGACTACGTGCCGGGCGATTGGATCGTGGAAAGCAAGTCGCTGAAGCTGTTCCTGGCCAGCTTCCGCAACCACGGCGCGTTCCATGAAGCGTGCACGATGGAGGTGGCACGCCGGGTGATCGAGGCCATAGCACCGCGCTGGCTGCGCATCGGCGCTTACTGGTATCCCCGCGGTGGCATCCCCATCGACGTGTTCTGGCAGACCGGCACGCCGCCCGAGGGTGTGTGGCTCCCCGATCAGGGCGTGGCGCCGTATCGGGGCCGGGGTTAGCGCTGTCGGCTCGTCGCAACGAGACCTAGCCGGTCGCGAGTCAGCGTCAAGCGAGG
>CAXTUO010000708.1:0-2713 GCA_964247175.1 uncultured Acetobacteraceae bacterium
CCCCAGTTCGCCACCACGGGGAACAACGGCAGCGGCTCGGCCGTCGCAGGGTGCGCGTCAGCCGTCGCGGCGGCTTGGCAGGCTGGGTCAGCCCCGGACACCTGCCAGTCGTGCATGCTCCCGACCAGCATGGCCCGGACCTGCGCGTCGGTCGGCGGCTCGGCCAGTGCCGCATTGAGCTGCCCGGGGGTGAGAAAGGTCTGGACCGGGTGGCAGCCGTCCTCGCCCCGCACGATCAGGACGGTGGCGCCGGTTTCGGGATGGCGGGCGTAGCACAAGGGCGGCAGCCCCGGCGCGGCGGACGGGTCGTCGGTGGGCATGAAGGGTCTCCTGGGCTGGAAACGGCAGCGGCGGGACCGAAGCCCCGCCGCTGCCGTGTGGTCAGGCTTGAAAGGGGTTGGTCAGGCCGCGGCCCGCGCTTCGCCGCTGTCCTTGCGCGACCGGCGGCGGCGGACCGGCACGGCCGGCAACTCGTTGGCCTCGGGCGCGTCGTCGGGGGCGTCTGGCGGCAGCGCCTCTGCTTCCGTCTCGTCGCCGCTGATGCCGGTGCCGGCATCCTCGTCCGTGTGATCCTTGCCTACGCCGTCTTCGGGCAGCACGTCACCGGCGCTGTCGTGGTCCAAGGCCGCATCCTCGCCAGGCCCGGCCGGTACAGCCATGGCGTCGGCCGCTGCGAACAGTGCGGGCGGGTAAAGCCAGCGTCCCTCGCCCACGCGGGCGACCACAGCGCCGCGGGTCGCCTTGCCGGTGGGCTGCACGGGCACGTTCAGATCGAGCGCCACCCCCTCCACCGCCGCCTTGGACAGGCAGGCGAGGAACTCGCCCGTCGCCATGTTGGGCAGGTGCGCGTCGGCATTGATCGCGTCGCCCGCGATGCGCGCCACCGGGCCGCTCTGGCTCCAGTTGTCGCGGCAGGACAGGCTGAAGCGCAGCATGGCGCGTGCCGCCGTCTGCAGCAGCGCCGGGTCGGAGGTGAGCGCGCCGCCTTCGCTGAGCGAGGCCGCGATCTCCCGGCGCGTGTCGTGCAGGCCCGCTGCGTGGGCCAAGCCGGTCTTGACCTCGACGTTGCGGCCGGCCAGCGCCAGCACCAGCAGCCCAATCAGCTTGTATTCGTCGATCCGTTCCTCGCGCAGCGCCGCGTGCAGGGCGTCGGTGCGCATGGCACCCACCATGGCCGTGCCCTTCTGCGTCAACGCCGGGCGCGGCGCCTTGGGCAAGGCGGGTTCGTCGCCCGCGGTTCCGCCACGGCCGCTGCCGGCTGTGGGCGTCGGGGCGGGCACGGTGAACAGGATCGTCTCCACCTGGCCGGTGCGCTCGTCGAGGAACAGGCCCTCCTTGGCGCCGCCGGTGCCGGGCTTGCCCCAGTAGCGGTTGGCGCCCCTCGGCAGCTTGGCCCCGCCGTATTCCCCGGCTTGCAGCACCACGGCACCCGGCGGCAGGTGCGCCTCCATCCAGGCGTGCTGGGCCGCGAGGAAGCCGTCCACGTTGGCCGTGGTGCGGCTGTCCTCGTTTGCGGGCGCGAACAGATCTTCCACGTACTCGACGCCGTAGGCGGCGGCGAACTCGGCGTCGAACACCGCGTCCGCGGCGCGCATGGTCCGGCGGGTGAGTGCGCGGGCCAGCTGCCACCAGGTCACGTCCTCGCCCTTCTTCGGCTTGTTCTTCTTCCACACGCTCGCCTGCTCCTCGGACGACGCGGAGGCGATCAGGCGCAGGTCGCCCTCGTTCGGCATGTCGCCGGCGTGCATGCGGTCCAGCATGGGCGGGTGGATGCGCGCGAGCAGCCGCAGCTTGCGCAGCGTGCGGACCGGCAGCGCCAGCGCGGTGGAGATCGCCTCCTCCGTCCAGCGGTCGGAGACGAGCTTCTCGATGGATTGCCATTGTTCCACCGGCGACATGGCCTTGCGGACGGCGTTCTCGATCAAGGCGCGCATCGCGTCGTCGCTGGCGTCCTCCTCGGCATCGAGCGCCAGCACGCGGATCTCGGCCCGCTTGGCAGCGATGGCTCCGCGCACCCGGCGGTGGCCGTAGATGGTCATCAGCCCGCCCGGCACCTCGCGCACTACCGGCGGCTGCAGGATGCCGACCGCGCGCGCGGTGGCTGCCATCTGGTGGTCCGCCTCGTCGGGCGGCGCATTTCTACGTGGATTGTCCGGGTTCTCGATCAGGCTGCGCGGATCGACGGTCCTGAGTTCCATGGGTCTGTTCTCCCTCGTTCTGTTCATGCGGCCATTCCCGGCCGCCTTTCGCACCCCGCATCCCGGGACGCGGGGCAAGGGCGCGCCCTGGCGCGGGCCGAAGGCCCCTGCCCTTGCGGCGCGGCCCGGGCATGCGGGAGCGATCTGCTCCGGTGTCGATTGTTCCTGTCCCCCTCCCCTCGCCTGCCCTGTCTGCTTCGGCTTCGGTGCCTGTCCGTGCCGGGGCAAGCGGGAGGTCCCGCGCAAATCCTTCGGATTTCGCTGCGAAACCGCGGAGCTCAGCGAAACCGGAGGTTTGCGCCGGTTTGCGCGGGTTGGGGCCGGCGACGGCCAGGACCCAGCTGCGCCTGCTCAGCCGTCGAGCACGGCCCGGACAGCCTCGGACGCTGCGGCCACCATGGCGTGCCCTTCCGCCGAGCCGAGCGCGATCTGGTCCCAGCCGGCGGCGTTGGCCTCGTAGAGCGTGCGCAGCTCCTCGCGCTTGCCCTCGGCCGCGGCCTTGCTCGCCCTGCCTC
>CAXTUO010000709.1:0-2708 GCA_964247175.1 uncultured Acetobacteraceae bacterium
CCGCGGGATCGCGCGGCAGCACGGCCAGCAGCCAGTCCTGCACCGGTGCGGCCACCTGCAACTGGCGGTCGGACAGCAGCCGGGCCAGCAGCGTGCGGAGGAACGCGTCGTCCGGGGCGCCGAGCGGCACGGCGACCGTGGCGCGCAGCCGGCTGGCCAGGTCCGGAAGCCCGGTGGGCCAGCGCGCCGGCGGCGTGCGGGCGGCCAGGAGCACGGGATGGCCGGCCTCCTGCGCCGCGTTCAGCAGGTGCAGCAACCCGGTTTCCGGCGCCAGGTCCGCGTCGTCCACCGCAAGCGACCCCGGCGCGCAAACGTTGCCGTGCGCCGCCCCGGCGCGGACCGCGGCGCCGGACACCAGGACGGCGCCGGCGCGGGTGGCCCAGATGTGCAGCAGATGCGTCTTGCCGGTCCCCGGCGCACCCCACAGCGCGAGGCGCTGGCCGGGCCACTCGGCGGCGGCCAGCCAGGCCAGCGCGGCCTCGGTGCCGGCGCTTGGCAGGAACTCGGCTTCCGTCAGGCGCGGCGCGTGCACGAAGGGCAGCGCCAGTTGGCGGAGCGCGGTCACGACCGTGGTCTCATGGGGGGTCTAGGTAAAGCGGGCTTTGCAGGTAGCGCCGCAGCCAGAACCGCAGCAGCACGCCGATGGCCGCTGCCACCGGCACCGCCATCAGCACCCCCAGGAACCCGAACGCGGCGCCGCCGGCGAACAGCGCGAAGATCACCCAAACCGCGTGCAGCTCCACCCGGTCCCCGAGGAAGCGGGGGTAGATCACGTAGCCTTCCAGGATCTGCCCCAGGATGAACACCCCGGCCACCGTCGCAACCCCGGTCCAGGTCGGGAACTGCGCGAAGGCGAGGCCGATGCTGGCCACGCCGCCGGTGATGCTGCCGACATACGGGATGAACGACAGCAGCCCGGACGAGATGCCGACGATCAGCCCGAGGTCCAGGCCCACCGCGGACAGCGCCACCGCGTAGTACAGCGCCAGCGCCACGCAGCACAGCGCCTGGCCGCGCACCCAGGCGGACAGGATGCGGTCCACCTCCCGCGCCTGCGCCTGCAGCACGCCGGCATAGCGCCGGGGCAGCCAGCTATCGACCCGCGCCACCGCCCGGCGCCAGTCGCGCAGCAGGTAGAACGCGACCACCGGCGTCACGACCACCAGCGACAGGACGTTGAACAGGGCGAAGCCGCCGCCGACGATCCGGCTGAGCGCCGCCGCCAGGAAGGCCAGCATGGCGCCGGCCTGGCCGCCCACGAGGTCGCGCAGCCGCTCGTCCACGAACTCGGAGCCGAGGCGCTCCTGCAGGTGGCTGATGACCTCGCCGGCCCAAAGCCGCACGGAATACACGTAGCTCGGCACCCGGCTGATCAGGATGCCGACCTGCGCCAGCAGCAGCGGATACAGCAGCAGGGCGAACAGCAGCCCGGCCGCGACCAGCGCCACCACCATCAGCAGCGCCGCCAGCCCGCGCGGCATCCCCGCCCGGGTCAGCCGCGTGGTGGGCGGATCAAGGAAGTACGCAATTCCCGCCGCCATCACGAAGGGCAGCAGGATGGAGGCGAACAAATGCAGCGCCGCCGCCAGCACGAGCAGCAGCCCGGCCAGCAGGCCGAACCGTTGCGCCCGGGTGGCATGGCGCAGGGGAAACCCCGGCTCGGCAGGAACGGCCGCGGCCGGAGGCTTGGGTTCGGGCAGGGGAAGATCCAAGGCGTTCACCACCATGCTTTCAGCGCCAAGCCTTCACCTGTGGCGCGCGGCCTTCCATACGTAAGCGGCGCCGGACCCGAGCGTGGTCGCGGCCACCGTCCAGATCAATAGCTCCCGCAGCCACGGCGCACGCCGCCCGAACGCTTCCAGCAGCAATACCACGCCGACCAGCAGCAGTTGCAGCGCCGTGTTGAGCTTGGAGAACAGCATCGGCTTGATGCGGACCGGCATGGCAAGCTGCCACATGACCATGATGCCGCCGACGATCACCAGGTCGCGGAACACCACGAGGATGGCGATCCAGCTCGGCAGCACGCCGATGGCGGCCAGCGTCACGAACATGCAAACCAGCAGCGCCTTGTCGGCCACGGGGTCCAGCATGGCGCCGAGCGCGCTGCCGCCGCGGCGCCGGGCCAGCCAGCCGTCCACCGCGTCCGACACCCCGGCCAGCGCGAACAGGCCGAAGGCCAGCCCCATCTCGCGCTCCATCACCAGCCACACCGCAAGCGGCACGGCGCACAGCCGGGCAAAGGTGATGATGTTGGGCAGGTTCAGCACGTCGTGCCCGCCGCGCGGCGGCACGGCCGATGCTGCCGGGTTGCCGCCGCCTCTGTCCGGACCGGTCATCCCCGGCTATTACCGCATCCAGGCCCCGGCGTCACAGGACCATTGGCATGACCGACACCCTTCCCCGCAATGGCGCAACCTACCGGGAAGCCGGCGTGGACATCGCGGCGGGCGACGCGCTGGTGGACCGCATCAAGCCGCTGGCGCGGGCCACGTCGCGGGCCGGGGTGATGGGCGGCCTCGGCGGCTTCGGCGCGCTGTTCGACCTGCGCGCCGCGGGCTTCCGCGACCCGGTGCTGGTCAGCAGCACGGACGGAGTCGGCACCAAGCTCAAGGTCGCCATCGACACCGGGTTGCACGACGGCGTGGGCATCGACCTGGTGGCCATGTGCGTCAACGACCTGGTGGTGCAGGGGGCGGAGCCGCTGT
>CAXTUO010000710.1:0-2707 GCA_964247175.1 uncultured Acetobacteraceae bacterium
ACCACGCGGGCGTGCTGACCGGCATCGACATGCGCGGCCCGGACTGGCGCGGCTTCTCCAAGCAGTCGGACAAGAGCCTGTTCCGCCTGCCGGGCGGCACGGGCCGGCTTGCCCGGCTTGCGGTGTGCGAGGCGCCGATCGACGCGCTGAGCCTGGCGGCGCTGGAAGCCTTGCGGGCGGACACGCTCTACCTCGCGACCACGGGCGGCATGGGGCCGCTGACGCTCGCCTGCCTCGATGCGCTGCTGCGGGACCTCGCGGGCCAGCCCGAGGCCGTGCTGGTCGCGGCGAGCGACGCGGACCAGGCCGGAGAGCGCCATGCCCAGCGCTTGGCGGAACAGGCCAAGGCGGCGGGCATGCGCTGGAAGCGGCTGGTGCCGCCGGACCGGCAGAACGACTGGAACGATGTGGTGGTGAGCAGAACAGGTGCGGCAGGGTGACGTGACAGCGGGCTGGCAGATGCCGACGGAAGCATGAGCTGCGTTTAAAAAGACGAGAGGGTGGGACGGAACAGAGGATAGGAGAAGCCCTGCCGCTGCGCGCCGTGGCGCGCAAGGGCAAGGGCCTGCGGCCCGCGCGTGCCGCGCGCCCCTGCGCACCCCGTCGCGAAGCGGCTGCCGGGCTGGGTCTTCAGAGAACTGAGGACGCAGCAGAAGGACGGCCATGATGAAGCGGAACGAGAAGATGCGCCTGGCGCTCGGCGCGGCGCTGCTGGCGGCGACCCTGTTTGCCCTGATGGCAGCGCCGGGCTTGGTCTCCGACCGGGACTCTACAGTGCCGCTGCACCCGGCGCGGGAAGCGCGGCGGTGAGCGCCCTCCTGCGCGCGGTCGCCGGCCTGCCGCAGAGCCACGGCGGCCTGGCGGTCAGCCAGTTCGGCGACCAAGGGCGGGTCGGCTTCTGCCTGGCCCGCGCCGATGGCGGTCCCGAGGTGGCTGTAGCCATGATTGCCGGCGACCAAGCCGAGGGCTATGCCCGCCTATTGTCCGGCGCCCCAGCCATGCTCGACCTTTTGGCGACGGCGCTGCTGCGCTGGGAAGGCCAGGTGCAGGCAGGCACGGAGATCGACGGCGGCGATGCGGTCGAGTGGCTGGCAGGGTTCACGTCTGAGATCCGCCTGGTGCTGGAGGGGATGGTCGGCCCGCTGGCGCCGGGGAGGCTGCTGTGAGGCGGGGCATGAGCATGGCCGAGCTGATCCGCCAGGACGTGCTCGACCTCCATCCCGAGCCGCCACGCCCGCCGTGCCCGATCCCGCCGCGGCTGCTGATCCTGGCATGCTCGGCCACCAAGGCTGCGGGGGAGGGGTTGACCGCGCGGGACCGCTACCCGTCCCGCCCCGGCAGAGCACAACGGCACCGCGCCGGGCATCCGGGAACGGGTGTGCGGCCGGAGCCGCCACCATCCAACCCTGACGCGAACCGCCCGGCGCTTCGGGACCGCTCGGTTGCGTCCGACGCTCCTTCATCACAACACCACCCGTTTACCGGAGGACCCCACCATGCGCATCGACCTCATGCCCGGCACGGGCAACGTAGTCCGCTTCCCGGCCGAGCGCCGGGCACGGCCCACCCTCAGCCTGCTGCGCGAGATCGCCCCCGACCCGCGCCAGGTCGGCCTCGCCGCTGACCTGCACGGCATCCCACACCCCGTCGCCGGCCTACGCGACGACACCGATGCCGCCACCGCCGGACACATCCGGGACCATGTTCGCCCCGGGCCGGGCGACGCGCGGCAGGCCGCGTTGCGGGCGTTGCTGGAGCCGCAGTTGGCCCAGGCCGTCGCGGCGTGCTGGGACGCCCGGGATGCCCTTGCCGCAGCCGGCGACGCCTGGCAGGCCGTTGAGCGGGCACAAGCCGCGGGCAGCCCGCACGCGGAAGCAATGGAGCAGGAGGCGGCCGAGCTGAGCCGGCACGCGGCCGAACTGGCCGTGCAAGCGGACCTGTGCAGCCAGGAGGTAGAGGGTATCGCCCGGGCGGTTCGGGTCGCCGAACGCGGCGGAGCCTGGATGCCGGCGGATCGGGACGCCGAGTTCGCCGAAAGCTTCGGGCTGGCCCAGCCGGCTTGAAAGCACCACTTTCTAATGATGTCCACTTGAGGCCTTGCCGCTCGACGCGGCGTCGGTCCCACTGGTTGTGACGTAACCCAATATCGCTGCTATAAGCCGCAAGATGAAAATGGACAGCTACAATCAGACGTTCCGGAACGGCTAAAGGAAGGACCGTGATGCCGTTTGATGCCGCAGATTTCGACTGGCAGGGCCGTCCCGCACCTGATCCCGACCGTTGGGAGGCGCTGAACAACCTCCTGCACAGGCTCGCCTTGCTCCTGGCCAGGGCCGCCTTTCTTGGCATCGTTCTCGTCTGTGTGGCCCACGTCGTCGCGGTCGCAACCGGCAGCCGTCCGGAATGCGTCGTCCGTGGCCCGTTCCAAGCGTGCCGCTGAGGGAGCGCGATGCGGACGGCGTTCCCGCCGCGTGCCACATCCGGCGACGCGAAGCCGCTGCTCCTGACGTCGTTCCTCGTCCTCTCGGCCGGGCTGGCCACCCTGGTATCCCGGTTCTATGCGAAACCGCTGAACCGCCAAATTCGACTGCTCGGCTGGCTTCTACCCAAGATTGAACGTACCGCAATCTAAATTGCTCGTTCGGCGGCCACTAGGGCCTGTTGAGTATCAGGATTCCCATGAAGCGCTGAGTGTGATTCAAGCTCC
>CAXTUO010000711.1:0-2704 GCA_964247175.1 uncultured Acetobacteraceae bacterium
CCCCGCCGGCTTCTTCGCCTCGATGTGCACCACGGTCGCCTTGAGCACCATGCGCACGATGGCCTCCTTCGGCGAGGACGGCTTGGTGAGGCTGGGGTGGCCGCCGATCATCTGCCAGCCGTTCTTAAGCGCCCAGGCCTTCAACTCGTCCTGCGTCATGTCATGCTCCTGCGAAAGGCCTTCAAAACAGGCGGTCGGACAGCCTTTCAGCTCCCCACGGCCGAAGTCCGCCGTGGAGTAGGCCACACGGAGGCAACCGGCACCCACCCCTGGCAGAGGCGTCACGCCACCCCGGTGCCCCGGCCCGGCAGGATGCGCCCCACCACGCCGTCCCGCTTGACGAACGCATGGTACAGCGCGCCCGCGACGTGCAGCGCGATCAGCGCCAGCAGCGTGATCGCGATGACGGGGTGCACGGTCTGCATGGCCTTGCCGAACGGGTCGTCCTTGGGCACCAGCAGCGGCAGCGGGATCAGCCCGGCCAGGCGCACCCGGGCGCCATCCGCGGACGCGGCGGCCCAGCCCAGCACCGGCAGGACGATGTACCCGGCATAGAACAGCCAATGCGTCGCGCGGGACAGCAGACGCACGCCCGGCGAAAGGTCCGCAGGCGGCGGGGGCGGCCGGTGCGTGAGGCGCCACAGGAGCCGCGCCAGCATGACCACGCACACGGACGACCCCATGGAGAAGTGCCAGGCGATCAGCGCATCCTCGGCCGACTTCGGCAGGATCGCCCCGAGCAACAGCGCCACGGAGTACTGCACGACCAGCATCGCGACGACCAGCCAATGGAACGCCCGGGCCACGCCGTCATAGCGCCAGCCGCCCGCCGCTTGTGTGGTTATTCCCGCAGCCGACATGTGAACCCTCCCGCTTCACCGGAAGCTACCGGGGCTTGCCGGCGCCGTCGAGCGGCGTCCCTCCCGGCCGGCGTCAAGCCGGCACGACGTGCAGCGGCAGGCTGGCCAGGCCGCGCAGGGTGTTGTTGCAGCGGCGCACCGGCGGGCCGGCCAGCTCGATGGCCCTGGCCTGCCGCGCCAGCGCCGTCAGCACGCATTCGCCCTCCAGCCGGGCCAGGCCGACAGCACGCGCGACAAGACGCGCCTCGCCCGCCCATGCTGGGGCGGGTCGGTTTCCAGCACCAGGCTCGGCAGGCGCCACGGCTTCTCCCGCCGGAAGTCGGCGAGGCCCACCCCGGCGGCGGAGGAGAACGCCTGCCAATCCTGCAGCACCGCCCGCACCTCCGCGTGGCGCCCCACCGCATACACGCCGTATTGCGGCAGAAAGGCGACCGGGCCAGCGTCGCGCAGCCGGGCATGGTGGGGGAACGGGTCTTCGAGGAACGCGCGGGAGAACGGGTCGAAGTCGAGTTCCGGCACCCGGGCCGCATCGGCTATGCCATCCATCCCGCAGTCCTTCTCCTATGCGCGCCCTGTTTCTACCGCCCGGCGTCCCGCACCCGCTCCAAGGCGGCCCAGTCGAACGCGATCCCATGGCCCGGCCGGTCCGGGGCGACCGCGCACCCGTCCTCGATCCGCAGCGGCTCGGCCACGAAGCGGTCCAGGCCGAACCCGTGCGCTTCCAGGTAGGACCGGTTGGGGAGTGCTGCCAGCAGGTGCACGGTGACGTCGTGCGCCCCGTGCGAGGTGACCGGCAGGTTGTGCGCCTCCGCCAGGTGCGCGATCTTGAGGAACGGGGTGATCCCGCCGCAGTTGGTCACGTCCGGCTCCGGAAAGGTCACGCCGCCCATGGCGATCAGCCGGGCGAACTCCCACAGCGTGCGCAGGTTCTCCCCGGACGCGACCGGTACGCCGCCCTGCGCCACGACGCGCGCCTGGCCGGGCATGTCGTCGGGCGCCACCGGCTCCTCCAGCCAGGTCAGGTCGTACGGCTGGAAGGCGCGGGCGGCGCGGATCGCCTCGTCGGCGCTCCATTTCATGTTGGCGTCGGCCATCAGCGGGAAGCCGTCGCCCAGGTGCTCCCGCATGGCCCGCACCCGCGCCACGTCCTCGGTTAAGCGTGGGCGCCCCACCTTCATCTTGATGGCGCGGAAGCCGCGGGACAGGTTGTCGTCGGTTTGCCGCAGCAGCGCGTCGAGCGGCAAATCGAGGTCGATGCCCCCGGCGTAGCAGGGCACGCGCGGGTCGAAGCCGCCGAGCAGGCGCCAAAGCGGCTCGCCCAGCCGCCGCGCCTTCAGGTCCCACAGCGCCATGTCGAGCGCCGACTGCGCCAGCACGGCCGGGCCGCCGCGCCCGCCGTAGTGCTGGCCCCACCAGACGCGGTGCCAAAGGAACTCGATGCGGTCGGCCTCCTGGCCGACGACCTGCTCCGGCACGTCGCGCCGCAGGATGGCGTCGATGGCGGCGCCGTTCCGGCCGCAGGTGAAGGTGTAGCCGGTGCCCTCCGCCCCGTCCGCGTCGCGGAGGCGCACCGTGTTCAGCTCGAAGGCCAGCATGGCGCCGTGGGTGCTGTCGGTGAGCGGGACCGGCAGCGGGATGCGGTAGTAGCCGGGTTCAAGCGCGGCGATGGCGGGCATGGCACGGTCTCCTGCAGGGGCACGGCAGCGCGGGACGCAAAATCGTATCAGTCAGGTCAACGAAAATGGCGTTGTGGGCTTCGCAAAGGGTTCGTATCTATCACCCAAAGAATGCCGGCCCGGCGGGTCCCCGTCATGGCACGGCAGAAAGGGATGAGAATGCGCCGA
>CAXTUO010000712.1:0-2704 GCA_964247175.1 uncultured Acetobacteraceae bacterium
GGGCACGACGATGGAGCCGGGATCCTCGTTCGCGCGCTGGCTGTTCCTGGACCCCGAGGCGCGGGCGCGGATCGTGAACTGGACCGACTTCGCCGCCGCCGCCGTCGGGGCGCTGCGCTACGAGACGGGACGCCACCCCGACGCCCGCCGCCTGGCCGACCTGGTGCAGCAGCTGCGCAGCCGCGACCCCGACGGCACCCTGTGCGGCATCCTGGTCGAGGACGAGCGGCAGAAGAACAGCCGGGCCACCATCCTCGCCGAGCGCGGGCGGCTGGTGAACGGGCCGGCGGGGCCGCGCGTACTGCTGGAAGCCGGCAGCCGGCAGGAGATCGACCGGGGCAGCGGGCGGCTCAACGTGCTGACCTTCGCCGAGAACTCCATCGACCTCGCCAGCAGCAGCAAGAACAGCGAGCAGCGCTACCGGGACGCCACGGAGATGTCGCTTGCGGAGCTGATGCACCCCGACAGCAGCATCAGCCCGCGCGACGTGGGCAAGCTCTTGGTGGAAGCGCACCGGCGGCTGTCGGCGCCGCTGACCGCGATGAGCTTTGCGCTGGTGGCGCTGTTGTCGGTGCTGACGGGCGCGTTCCAGCGCCACGGCAACGTCTTGCGTCCGCTGGCGGCGGTGCTGACGGTGGTGGCGCTGCTGGCGCTGGGCCTCGCCACCGCCAACCTGGCGGCGCGGCAGACCGAGCTGATCCCGCTGATCTGGCTGCACGCCACCCTGCCCGGCGCCGTGTGCGCGTGGCTGCTGCTCGGGCCGCAGGCGCTGGCCGGGCGGCGCGCGGCGCGGCGTCCCCCGGTGGCCGGCCTGAGCCGCGCCGGGCTGTAAGGGAGCGGGCCGTGGCCGTGACCCTGTCGCTTTACATCGCCCGGCAGTTCCTGCTGTCCGTGCTTGCCATGCTCGCGGCGCTCGCGGGCATCGTGTCGCTGTTCGACTTCATCGAGCTGCTGCGCCGCTCCGCCACCAAGCCCGACGCGACCTTCGGCCTGGTCACGGAGATCGCGGGCCTGCGGCTGCCCTACGTCGCCATGCAGATCCTGCCGTTCGCGGTGCTGCTGGGCGGCATCCTCGCCTTTTGGCGGCTGACGCGCAGCAGCGAGCTGATCGTGGCGCGGGCGTCGGGCGTGTCGGCGTGGCAGTTCCTGGCGGCGCCGCTGCTTTGCGCCATCCTGCTGGGGGCCATCGCCACGGCGGGGGTCAGCCCGCTGTCGTCGGTGATGCTGGCGCGGGCGGAGGTGCTGGACAACGCTTATCTCCGCACGGGCGGCGGGCCGATGGCGCTGCAAGGCGGGCAGCTCTGGCTGCGCCAGTCCGACCGGGAGCTGGACCCGGCGGGCGTTGCGATCCTGCACGCGCGGGGGGTGACGCTCAAGGGCAAGGAATTGGTGGGGCGGGAGGTCAGCGTGTTCCGGCTGGACGGCGCCGACCGGCTGCTGAGCCGGATCGAGAGCACGCGGGCGACGCTCGGGCGCGGCTACTGGGCGCTGGAGGACGCGCGGCGGATGACGGCGGACCACCTGCCGGAACCGATCGGGGCCACGCGGCTGCCGACGGACCTGACCGTGGGCCGGGTGCAGGAAAGCTTCGCCAGCCCGGATACGCTGTCGGTGTGGATGCTGCCGGATTTCATCGGGTTGCTGGAGCGCTCGGGGTTCTCGGCGATCCGGCACCGGCTGCATTTCCAGGCGCTCTTGGCGCTGCCGCTGCTGTGCGGGACGATGGCGCTGGTGTCCGCCGGGTTCAGCATGCGGGCGACCCGGCGCGGCGGGGTGGCGCGGATGATCGGCAGCGGCGTGGCGGCGGGGTTCGCGTTGTTCGTGGTGAGCAAGGTGGCGGAGGAGTTCGGGCAATCGGGGGCGCTGCCGGCGGAGCTGGCGGCCTGGGCGCCGGCCGGGGCGGGGCTGATGCTGGCGGTGGCGCTGCTGCTGCATCTGGAGGATGGGTAGAGGGCTGGCGGCGGACAGCACGGGCACGCCGACCGCCCCCGCGGCGACAATCAGCGCGCGGTCGGCCGTCGCGAGCGGCAGGCCAAGGCGCAGGGCGAGTTCGAGGTAGGCCGCGTCGTAGGCGGACAACCGGTGCTGCTCGGCGAGATGGGCCGTCGCGGTCCAGACCTGGCTGGCCGTCTGATCATCAATCTCGATTGTCAAGGCGCGCAGGAACTTGATCAAGCGTTGCCGCTCCGGTGCGGTGATGCGGCCACGGCGCTCCGCAGTCAGCAGGACGTTGGCCGCCTCAAGTGGCCAGAGTTGTGGGGCGACGGCTTTCTCTTTCCGCAAACGTTCCAGGATGGCCAGGATCGCCGGGGTGTGCTCTTGCTCGAAGCACCAGGCGATGGCGATGGAGTTGTCAACGACGAAGCTCAACGCCGCCCTTCGTTGGTCAGGTCCTTGATCGACAAGCCCCCAAGCGACAGGCCCTTGCTGGCTTCAAGCAGGCCGTCAACGGCTCGCTCTGCCCGGGCACGGTCAAA
This sequence comes from uncultured Acetobacteraceae bacterium, assembly GCA_964247175.1. Classification (GTDB taxonomy): domain Bacteria; phylum Pseudomonadota; class Alphaproteobacteria; order Acetobacterales; family Acetobacteraceae; genus CAHJXG01. The sequence continues at coordinate 2,478 of CAXTUO010000712.1, forward strand.
ACCGGCATCGGCGGGAACCAAGCGCGCGACGGGCTTGCCGCGCCGAGTGATCAGGACCTCGCCACCCTTCTCAACCTCGTCGAGCAGGGCGGTAAGCCGGTTTTTGGCCTCAAAAACACCGAGAACGTGCATGGGAATGCCTATCTAGCCAGCTTTCCAGCCAGCTTGACAGGTTCTGTCGGCTAGGGCCAGCGTCCTCAGGCAGGCCCCGCCATCAGCCCCGGCAC
>CAXTUO010000713.1:0-2704 GCA_964247175.1 uncultured Acetobacteraceae bacterium
GTGCTGCGGAGACGCTGGTACATTCGCTGCTCGGCAATCTACTTCGCGAGATGCACCACCTCCACCCCCGGGTCACGCCCGAGATCACGGTGGACATCTCGCCCAACCTGCAATCGGCGCTGCTTGCGGGGGAGCTGGACGTGGCGCTGCTGCTGGGGCCGGTCAACGAGCCGCGGGTCAGCAACGAGGCGCTGCGCGACTACGAGCTGGCCTGGGTGGCAAGCCCTGGGCTGGCGTTGGCCGCCGGGCGGCTCGGCCTGGCGGAGCTGGCGCGCTGGCCCATCCTGTCCTATGCGCGCGGCACCCTGCCGCACGCCCAGTTGGCGCAACTGTTCAGCCGGACCGACCTGCCGCCGGCACGCATCTTCGCCAGCAGCAGCCTCGCCTCGATCCTCCGCATGGCGGTGGACGGCATCGGCATCGGGGTGCTGCCGCGCATCATGGTGGATCGGGACCTGGCGGACCGGCGCCTGCTGCTGCTCGACGTCGAGCCCGCGTTGCCGCCGCTGCGTTTCACCGCGAGCTACCTCAGCACGCCGGGGAGCGGCGTGGCGGAGGCGGTCGCAAGGCTTGCCAGGCAAGTCGCCGAGGACTCATAAACCCCGCCTATCGCCGCCGATCATGAGATACGATGACCCCGCTTTGCCCGTTCCGCGCCACTGTCATGTGCAGGACGGGCGGCAGGCTGCCGCCGTGGAGAAAGGGCGCTGCATGGACGGGATGGAGGCGGAGGCCGGGCGCGGCGCGATGGACGCGGCGGCGGCGCGGCGGGCGATCCGGGCCGGCGCGATCACCGGCAGCACGGCGGGGATGGCCCCCGGCCACGTGCAGGGCAACATCGTGATCCTGCCGGCGCGGCACGCCGAGGCGTTCGCCGGGTTCTGCCGCGCGAACCCGCAAGCCTGCCCGCTGCTGGCGGCCTCGCGGCAGGGCGACCCGGCGCTGCCGACGCTCGGCGCGGACATCGACATGCGGCACGACCTGCCGGGCTACCGCGTGTTCCGCGACGGCCTGCCGACGGAAGAGGTCGCGGACATCGCGGCGCTCTGGCGCGACGACCTCGTGACCTGCGTGATCGGCTGCTCCTTCACCTTCGAAGCGGCCCTGATCGCGGCCGGCATCCCCTTGCGCCATGTTTCGCAGGGCCGGAACGTGGCGATGTACCGCACGGATCGGCCCACCGTTCCGGCCGGCCCGTTCGGCGGGCCGCTGGTCGTGTCCATGCGGCCGTTGCGGGCGGCCGACACCGAGCGTGCGGCCGCCATCACCGCCGGCTTCCCCGACATGCACGGCGCCCCCGTCCACCGCGGCAACCCGGCCGCCTTGGGCATTGCCGACCTTGACCGCCCGGACTACGGCGACGCCGTGGCGGTCGAGCCTGGCGAGGTGCCGGTGTTCTGGGCCTGCGGCGTCACCAGCCAGGTGGCGGCGGAAGCGGCGCGGCTGCCGTTCTTCATCGCCCACGCGCCGGGCAAGATGCTGATCACCGACCGGCGGCATCCCGCCGCATCCTGACGCGGAAACAAGGAGGCTTGCCCATGCTCGACTGGTTTCAAGGCATGGACCGCAACGGACGCCGCACCTTCTGGGCCTGCTTCGGCGGCTATGCGCTGGACGCGATGGACGTGCAGATCTACTCGTTCGTGGTCCCGGTGCTGATCGGGCTTTGGGGCATGACCAACACGCAGGCCGGGCTGCTGGCGACGGTGACGCTGATCTTGTCGGCGCTGGGCGGCTGGATGGCCGGGCTGCTGGCGGACCGCGTGGGGCGCGTGCGGACGCTGCAGGTCACGGTCGCCTGGTTCGCGCTGTTCACCTTCCTGTCGGGGTTCACCGGCAGCTTCGAGCAGCTTCTCGTCACCCGCGGCCTGCAGGGCCTGGGCTTCGGCGGCGAGTGGGCGGCGGGGTCGGTGCTGATGGGCGAGGTGATCGCGGCGCGCCACCGCGGCAAGGCGGTCGGCGTCGTGCAAAGCTCCTGGTCGGTGGGCTGGGGCGTGGCGGCGATCCTGGCCACGGCGTCGTTCTCGGTGCTGCCGCCGGATTATGCCTGGCGCATCCTGTTCTTCATCGGCCTGCTGCCGGCCTTTGCCGTGTTCGTCATCCGCCGCGTGGTGCCGGAGCCCGAGGTGTTCAAGCAGGCGACGGCGCGGCCGCCGATCCTGGCGATCTTCTCGCCCCCGTTCATCACGGTGACGCTGCGCGGCTGCCTTTTGGCGCTCGGCGCGCAGGGCGGCTACTACGCCATCACCACCTGGCTGCCGACCTTTCTGCGCACGGAGCGGCACTTGTCGGTGCTCGGCTCCGGCAGCTATCTTGGCGTCATCATCGCCGGCTCGTTCTGCGGCTACGTCGCCAGCGCCTACCTGAACGACGCCCTGGGGCGGCGAAAGACCTTTCTCCTGTTCGCCGTGGGGTCGCTGGTGATCGTGCTGGGCTACACTCAATTGAGCATCTCCAACGGGCTGATGCTGGTGCTGGGCTTCCCGCTCGGCTTCTTCTCGTCGGGCATCTTCAGCGGAATGGGCGCGCTGTTCACCGAGCTGTTCCCGACCGAGCTGCGCGGCTCCGGCCAGGGCTTCTGCTACAACTCCGGCCGCGGCTTCGCGGCGCTGTTCCCCGCCCTGGTCGGTGCGGCGTCGGCCACGGTGCCGCTGGGCCAAGCGATCGGGTTGTTCGCCGGCGGCGCCTACGGCCTGGTGATCCT
>CAXTUO010000714.1:0-2699 GCA_964247175.1 uncultured Acetobacteraceae bacterium
GTCAAGGTGCGGCCCTTACATACACGCAATGTCGCGACCCAAACCCGCCTTCGCCGACCCCGTCCTCGTCACCGACACGGCCGCGCTCGCCGCCTTGTGCGGGCGCCTGGCGACCGAGCCATACGTCACCATCGACACCGAGTTCATGCGGGAGCGCACCTACTACCCCGAACTCTGCGTCGTGCAGTTGGCGGGCGAGCGGGATGTCGCGGTGATCGACACGCTGGCGCCGGGCCTCGACCTCCTGCCGCTCGGCGCGCTGCTTGCGGATGCGGGCGTGGTCAAGGTGTTCCACGCGGCGCGGCAGGACGTGGAGATCTTCCTGGAGCGGTTCGGCAGCGTGCCGGCGCCGTTGTTCGACACCCAGGTGGCGGCGATGGTGGCGGGCTTCGGCGACCAGGTGGGCTATGATGCGCTGGTGGGCGCGCTGACCGGCGGGCAGATCGACAAGGCGCACCGGTTCAGCGACTGGTCCGCCCGCCCGCTGTCCCCGGCGCAGGTGTCCTACGCCGCGGCGGACGTGACCTATCTGCGCCAGGTGTATGAGCGCCTGACCGACAAGCTGGCGCGCGACGGGCGGCTCGATTGGGTGGCGGAGGAGATGGCGGTGCTGGCGCAGCCCGGCACCTACCGTCCGGAGCCGGAAACCATGTGGGAACGGCTGCGCCCCCGCACGGCCAACCGCCGGATGCTCGGCCTGCTGCGCGCCGCCGCCGCCTGGCGGGAGCGGGAAGCCCAGCGGGTCAACATCCCCCGGCAGCGCCTCCTGAAAGACGAAAGCCTGCTGGAGATCGCCGCCACCGCGCCCACGAGCGCCGAGGCGCTGGCCCGCGTGCGCGGCATTTCCCGTGGTTTCGCCGAAGGGCGGAGCGGCGCCGGGCTGGTGGCGGCGCTGCAGGAAGCGGCGGCGCTGCCGGAGGCGGCGCTGCCGGACGCACCGCGCGCCAAGGACGGCCCGCGCGCCTCGCCCGCCCTGGTGTCGCTGCTGAAGGTGCTGCTGGCGGCGAAGTGCGAGGAGCACAATGTGGCGCCGAAGCTGCTGGCGTCGTCGGACGACCTGGACCGCCTGGCAACGGAGGGGGCGCCGGACATCCCGGCGCTGCACGGCTGGCGGCGCGAGATGTTCGGCGCGGACGCGCTGGCATTGAAGGCCGGGTCGATCACGCTGGGGGTGGAGGGGAAGCGGGTAAGGTTGGTCCGGGTTTGAGGCGCGTGTTGGATTGCGCCGGTCGGGGAGCGGGAGTGCCGGATGGACGATGACGGAAAGCGCGATACGTACGAGCTGGACTTCCATGCTTGGGCAAGCGAGCAGGCCACGCTGCTGCGCGCTGGACGCCTGTCCGACATCGACATGGAGCACATTGCCGAGGAGATCGAGGCCTTGGGGCGCGGCGAACGGCATGAATTGACAAGCCGCCTATCGGTGCTGCTGCTGCATTTGCTGAAATGGTCGTACCAACCAGAGCTTCGCGGCAGGAGTTGGGAGCTGACGATCAAGGAGCAGCGTCGTCAGATCGCCCGGCATCTCAAGAAAAATCCAAGCCTGAAGCCCTGGACCGATGAGGCTATGGCCGAGGCCTATGGCGATGCGGTGCTGCGGGCGGAGCTGGAAATGAATCTTCTTCGCGACATGCTGCCCTGGGGCTGTCCGTATCGCTTTGAGCAGGTGCTGGACGAGGCGTTCTGGCCCGACCCTGGGCAGGGGTAAGCGCCGCCGGGCAATCTCAACGGCCACGCCACCGTTCTCTGCTTACTGTCCTCGCATCGGCGTAGAGGCCGCCCAATCTCCCACCAACCCGGTGCAGAGCCGTTTGAAGGCGGACGCCTACCCAAGGGGCTTGTCCGGTGCAGGAGGGCGCGTCGCGATCAGCCGCTCCTCCACGCGCCGGACAGCCTTCAGGACCGTGGCTCCCGCCTTCGCCACCTTGGGATCTGGGTGCGCAAGCAGTCCGTCAACGACGAGAAGCGCTGGGGCCAGCATCCCGCGCACGTCGTGGCGCAGCTCCGATGTTGCCGCCTCAAGCTCGGCGAGCCGGGCAAGCTTGCCGGCCACCTCCTGATCCGGGTCGCCTGGCCCTCGGTTGGTCGTCACGCTGCGGGCACCCTCAAAGTTTGCTGGAACCTCGAACAGGGGCCAATCTGCAATGCATTTGGCGGCTCTCGCAAGGGGACCTGCACAACATCGTCCAAGACTGGGCGCCGATCTTGCAGTGACTGCCAACCGATTGGATAAGGTGCGTCTTCTCCTGAAAAACGCCCCCGGAAAACCCGAGTTCGCCCGGCCTGCCCTACCTGTAGCATCGCGCGACCCAATCCGCCGGCACGCCCGCGCCCCAAAGCGTCAGGCACAGGAGGTTGCGCGCCGACCGCCGCCGCCACCCGTCCCGCTCCCACCGCGCCGCCGACGTCACCGCGTCCGCCGGCAGCGCCGCCACGCGGCCAGGCCCGAGGCGGCGCACCAAGTCCACATCCTCCATCAACGGCAACGGACGCATCCCACCCGTCGCCGCCAGCACCTCGCGGGCCACCAGCAAGCCTTGGTCCCCGTAAGGCAGCCCCAACACCCGGCAGCGCCACGCCACCGCACGCTCCAGCCGCCGGGCGCGCGGGTCGGCGCTGTCGAGCGCGAACCGGAAATACCCGGCCCGCTCCGGCGCTCCCCGCATATGCGCCGCCGCCACAGCCGCCCAGCCCGGCGC
>CAXTUO010000715.1:0-2697 GCA_964247175.1 uncultured Acetobacteraceae bacterium
GCTGCTGCTGGCGGGGTTGGCGCTCTACACGGCGGCCGGGCTGGCCGCGGCCCTGGCGCCCGGGGTGCGGACGCTGCTCGCGGCCCGGCTGGTGCAGGCCCTGGGCGGGTGCGCCGGGCTGGCGCTGGGCCGCGCCATGGTGCGCGATACGGCGGCGCCCGAGCAGGCCGCCCGGCGGCTCGCGCTGCTGAACCTGATGGTGACGCTGGGACCCGGCCTCGCGCCGCTCGTGGGGAGCGCGTTGTCCGAGTTCTACGGGTGGCGCTCCATCTTCGCCGCGTTGTGCGCGCTGGGCGCCGCCAACATCGGGCTCACCCTGCGCCGCTTGCCGGAAACCGGGCAGCGCCGGGCCGGGCTCGGTGCGGCGTCCTTGGCGCGGGAGTACGGGCGGCTGCTGCGGTCGCCGGTTTTCCTGGGCTACGCGGTGGGCGGCGGCTGCGCCACCACCGCCATGTACGCCTTTTTCGCGGTGGCGCCCTTCGTGTTCGTGGACGAGCTGCACCGCCCGCCGCACGAGGTCGGGGTTTACCTGGCGCTGCTGGTGGCCGGGGTGTCGCTGGGCAGCGTGCTCGCCAGCCGCCTGGTCGCGCGCGTGGCCATCGGGCGTCTGCTGGCCTGGGCCAGCGGCGCCGCCGTGCTCGCGGCCTTCACGCTGCTGGGCGTCGTGCTGGGGGGCGCGCTCAGCGTGCCGCTGGTCCTAGGGCCGATGTTCGTGTTCACGGTGGGCGTCGGCCTGGCGAGCCCCATGGCCTTGACCAAGGCGGTGGGCGTGAACCCCAAGGTGATCGGCTCGGCGGCGGGCTTGTACGGGTCCGCCCAGATGGCCATCGGAGCGCTGTGCACCACCTTGGCCGGGCTGGGACGCGACCCGGCGCTCGCCGCGGCCTCCGTGCTGGCGGCGGCCGGGGTGGTCGGGCAAGCCGCGTTCTGGACGGCGGCGCGGGGGGAAAAGGCGCCGCCCAGGCCCCCCGGAGGCGGGAAAGCCGCGTGAGGCCCGGCAGCCGGGGCGCATCGCTGCGATGCCGGTTGCGAAACGCCGCGCGCCGGGCGACGCTCCGGGCGTGAAGGGGCGCGGCGAACGCGGCCCGTGGCCAGGGAGGGCCTGCCCCATGCGAGCATTCCGGTTCGACGCGCTGAAGCTCCCGCCCGAGGCGGACGCCATGCGCGCGCGGGTGCGGGCGTTCCTGGAGCGGGAACGCGCGGAAGGCGGCTTCCGGCCGCACCGCTGCTCCTGGTCCACCTTTGATCCCGCGTTCAGCCGCCGCGCCGGCGCGGCCGGGCTGATCGGCATCACCTGGCCCAAGCGGTACGGCGGGCACGAGCGGTCGAACCTGGAGCGCTTCGTGGTGGCGGAGGAGATGCTGGCCGCCGGCGCTCCCGCCGGCGCGCACTGGATCGCCGACCGCCAATCCGGCCCGCAGATCCTCAGGCACGGCAGCGAACGGGCGCGGCAGGCCATCCTGCCGCGGATCGCCGCCGGGGAGTGCTACTTCGGCATCGGCATGAGCGAGCCGGAGTCCGGCTCGGACCTCGCCGCCGTCCGCACCCGGGCGGAAAAGGTGCAGGGCGGGTGGTGCATCAACGGCAGCAAGATCTGGACCTCCCACGCGCACCGCGCCGACTACCTCATCGCGCTGGTCCGCACCGCGCCGCCCGGAACCGACCGGCACGCCGGGCTGTCGCAGTTCGTGATCGACATGGCGGCGGACGGGGTGACGACCCGGCCGATCCGCAACATCGCCGGGGAGCACGAGTTCAACCAGGTGTTCTTCCAGGATTACATCGTCGCGGACGACATGATGGTGGGCGCGGAAGGCGCGGGATGGGCCATGGTGACGCAGGAGCTGGCGTTCGAGCGCGGCGGCCCCGACCGGTTCCTGTCCGACTTCCGCCTGCTCGCCGCGCTGATCGACCGCGTGGGGCCGCAGCCGGACCCGCACCAATCAACCGAGATCGGCCGCCTGGTCGCGCATGTCGCGGCGCTGCGCCGGATGTCCGCCTCCGTCGCCGGGCTGGTGGAGCGCGGCGAAAGCCCGGCCACGGAAGCGGCGCTGGTGAAGGACGTGGGCACCGCGTTCGAGCGGGAGGTGCCGGAAGTCGCGCGCCGCCTGGTTCCGGCGGAGCCTTCGCTCGACGACGAGGAGGACCTGTTCAACGAGGCGATGGCCGACGTGCTGCTGCGCGCGCCCGCTTTCACGATCCGGGGCGGCACGCCGGAAATCCTGCGCGGCATGATCGCCCGCGGCCTGGGGCTGCGGTGATGAGCCAAGCCGTGGCGCGCGATGACGCCGGGGACGGGCTGGCGGGCCTCCTGCTGGACCAGGCCGACCGCCTGTTCGCTGCCCATGCCGGCCCGGCCGTGCTGGCCGACGCCGACGGCGGCGCCTGGCCCGCCGCGCTGTGGTCGGCGGTGGAGGAGGCCGGCTTCCCGGCCGCCCTGGTGCCCGCCGCCGCCGGCGGCGTGGGGCTTGGCTGGGCGGAGGCGATGCAGTTGATCCGCCGCTCCGCCTTCCACGCCGTGCCGCTGCCGTTGGCCGAAACGATGGTCGCGGGCGCGCTGTGGGCCGAAGCGGGCGGGGACATGGCGGAAGGGGTGCTGACGCTGGCGCCTGCCAATGCCGGCGACCGCCTCACGGTTGCGCGGAGCGGCGACGGATACATCCTGGGCGGCACGGCGCGGCGCGTGCCCTGGGGCGT
>CAXTUO010000716.1:0-2691 GCA_964247175.1 uncultured Acetobacteraceae bacterium
AGTCGCCCTGGTCGGCCTGCGGGCATTCGCCATGGCCGCAGTTCTTGGCTTCGCCCTCGCGGTATTGCTTCTCGATGTCCGCCTTTGACGCCGCATGCAGGAAATGCAGCAGGATCACCTTCGGACCTGGCGACGCCAGGACCGCGCGGGCGTCCCGGCTTTTTTGCGCCAAGTACAGCCCGGCGACATAGACCTTCACGTGGAAGATGGTCAGCGTCCGGATGCCCAGCCCGTTCAGCACCAGGGTTTGCCCGGCCAGCGGAAAGGTGTCAGGCAGGCTCACCCCTGAGATGCTTGCCGCCCGCCCCGGTCCCGCCAGGCCCCCCGCTCCTGCGAGGCCAAGGGCCCCGCACAGCGCCAACACCGCCAGTTTCCGCTTCATCAGTCGCTCCGTTCAATGCAGATGGGGCGGCGGGATGGCCGGGCACCGCGTGCGGCCGGCGTCCCCGCTTTCCTCGTTGCAGCCCTTCTCTGGCCTTGCCCGGTTCTCTACAGAAGGTTGGCCCCGTCGCGCCAGGCATTTAGCCCCGGAGCGTCATGCGGAGCGTCACGTAGGGCGGCGCGCGGCCGGCCGGGTCAGTTCGCGATTGCGGCAGCCTCGCCATCGCCGCGGCCCAGGATTTCCAGCCGCGACCGGCTCACGAAGTCTTTCAGCTCCTGCCCGGCCCGGCGGAACAGCACGCGGTCGAGGGTCTGGGTCGATCCTGGTGCAGCATGGTGCAAGCCTTCGCGTCGTGAGGCAATGCCGCGGCTGCGCAACGCGCTTCCCCGAAAACGGCCCAGGCGAGGCCGGCCCGGCTGTGGTATGGAAGGGCGATGCCGCGCATCCCGACCACCACCGCCTGCGCGAGGCCGGTCCTTATGAACCGCACCTTCCGTTCGCTCCGCAGCTACAACTACCGGGTCTGGGCCGGAGGCGCGCTGGTGTCCAACATCGGCACCTGGATGCAGCGCATCGCCCAGGACTGGCTCGTGCTGACCGTGCTGACGCATCGGAACGCGACGGCGGTGGGCGTGGTGATGGCGCTGCAGTTCGGGCCGCACCTCCTGCTGCTGCCGTTGACCGGCTTCGCGGCGGACCACCTCGACCGGCGGCGGCTGCTGATCTGCACCCAGGCGGCCATGGGGACGCTGGCGCTGGGGCTGGGCCTGCTGACCGTCGCCGGAGCCGTGCAGCTGTGGCATGTCTGGGTGTTCGCGTTCCTGCTCGGCTGCGCTTCGGCGTTCGACGCGCCCGCGCGCCACACCTTCGTGTCGGAGCTGGTGGGCGACGCCGACCTGTCGAACGCGGTGGCGCTGAACTCCACCTCGTTCAACGCCGCGCGGATGGTCGGGCCGGCCGTCGCCGGCGTCCTTATCGCGTCTGAGGGAACCGGGTGGGTGTTCCTCCTCAACGCGGCTTCCTTCGGGGCCGTGCTTGTCTCGCTGGCGTTCCTGCGCGTCGGCGACCTGCACCGGGACGGGGCCGTCCGGGCGCGCGGGGGTTTCGTGGAAGGGTTCCGCTACGTTTGGAAGCGTCCCGACCTGCTGGCCGTGCTCGCCATGCTGTTCCTGATCGGCACGTTCGGGCTGAACTTCCCGATCTTCATCTCGACCATGGCGGTCAGCGAGTTCGGCGCCGGCGCCGGGCATTACGGGCTGCTGACCTCGACCATGGCGGTGGGGACGATTGCCGGGTCGCTGCTTGCGGCGGGGCGGGACGCGCCGCGCTTCACGCTGGTGTGCGGCGGCGCGGCGGCGTTCGGGGCCGGCTGCGCCGTGGCGGCGGTCATGCCCAACTACTGGCTGTTCGGCCTGGCCCTCGTGGGCGTGGGGGTGTCCGCGCTGACCTTCATGAACACGACCAACAGCCTGGTGCAGCTTTCGACCGAACCGGCCATGCGCGGGCGCGTGATGGCGATTCGCCTGGCCATCACCCTGGGCGGCACGCCCATCGGCGCCCCGATCGTCGGCTGGGTCGCCGACCGGTTCGGCCCGCGCTGGGCGTTGAGCGTCGGCGCCGCGTCCGGCTTCGCCGCGGCGGCGGTCGGGCTGTGGTTCCTCCTGAGCCGCCGCGGGCTGCGGCTGCGCTTGGAGGCCGGGCGGCTCCGCTTCGGCGGCGGGGCCGACTGACCCTGCGGGGTGCGGCTATCCCTGCCCGGCCAGGAAAAAGCTGCCTTCCATGGCTTCGACGCAGCGTCCGCCGACGTTCACGGCGGTGACGGCGCCTCCCGCCTTGCGGGCCTGCGCGTGCAGCAGGCTGGGCCGGCCCATGTCCACGCCCTGCGCCACCGTGAGCTTGACGGCCGTGTCCGGCTGCGGATCGAGCTGGGCGAGCAGGGCCACGAGCGCGCAGTTGGCGCTGCCGGTCGCCGGGTCCTCGACCACCATCGGCACCCGGCACACCATGCGCGCGCTGAGGTCGCATCGTCCTCCCGGCGCGTCGTCGGGATCGGTGTCGGCGGTGTAAATGTGCAGGCCGGTGACGCCGGCAAGCCTGAACGCCTCGGCCAGCGACGCCGGGTCGGGCCGCATGCGGCGGAGCGCGTCGCGGCTGCCCAGTTCCGCGATCAGGAACGGCAGCCCGACCGATGCGACGGTGGGGACATGCCGGCCCGTCGCGACCTCGCCCACCGGCAGCGAAACCGCGGCGGCCACGAGCGCCGGGTCGATCACTGCGCCGCGGCGGAACGGCTCCGGCGCGGTCAGCTC
>CAXTUO010000717.1:0-2688 GCA_964247175.1 uncultured Acetobacteraceae bacterium
GCCCCCGGCGACACGGTGGACGCGCTGATGGCGCAGATGGGCGGCGGCGACCCGGCCACCGCGGCGCAGCTCCGCTCCTTCTACGGGCTGGACGCCACCGTGCCGGTGCGGCTCGGCCGCTACCTGCTGCGGCTGCTGCGCATGGACCTCGGCTTTTCCGCCATCTACGGCAAGCCCGTGGCCGCGGTGATCGCGGAGCGGCTGCCGGCCACGCTGCTGCTGATGGCGTCCTCCCTTGGCTTCGCCTTTGCCGGCGGGGTGGCGCTGGGCGTCTTGGCGGCGCGGCGGATCAACCGCTGGCCGGACACGCTGATCTCGACGGTTGGGCTGATCTTCTACGCGACGCCCTCCTTCTGGCTGGGCCTGATGGGCATCGTGGTGTTCGCCGTGCACCTGGGCTGGCTGCCGCCGGGCGGACTGGAGGAGGTCGGCGCCGGCCACGCGGGCGCGCGGCGGGCGCTGGACGTGGCGCTGCATCTGCTGCTGCCGACAGCGACGCTCAGCCTGATCTTCCTTGCGACTTACCTGCGGATCATGCGGGCGGCCATGCTGGAGGTGATGGGCCAGGACTTCATCCGCACCGCCCGGGCCAAGGGCCTGAGCGAGACGGCGGTGGTGGTCCGCCACGCGCTGCGCAACGCCATGCTGCCGATGGTGACGCTGCTGGGCCTGCAGGTCGGCAACCTGCTGGGCGGCTCGGTCGTGGTGGAAAGCGTGTTCGCCCTGCCGGGCCTGGGACGGCTGGCCTATGAGGCGGTGGTGCAGCGGGACCTGAACACGCTGCTGGGCATCGTGTTCGTGTCGGCGTTGCTGGTGATCGCCGCGAACTTCGCCGTGGACGTGCTGTACGCCCGGCTCGACCCGCGTATCCCCGGCGAAGGGTGAGGGCGGTCCGGCGCTTTCTCCGCAGCCCCGCGGCGGCCATCGGGCTCTTGCTGCTGGCGCTGGTCGTGGGGGTGGCGCTCGCGGCGCCGCTGGCCTTCCCGGGCGACCCGCTGGGCCTGGCCGGGCGCCCGCTGCAATGGCCCGGCGCCAACCCGCGCTTCCCGCTCGGCACCGACCCGAGCGGGCGGGACATCGCCGCGCAGATCTTCCACGGCGCGCGCACCAGCCTGCTGATCGGCGGCGTGGCCACGGCGGTGTCGCTGGGGATCGGCATCGGGGTGGGCGCGGTGGCGGGGTACTACGGCGGCTGGGTGGACGACGCGCTGATGCGCGTGACCGAGGCGTTCCAGACCCTGCCGGGCTTCCTGCTGCTGCTGGTGCTGGTCGCCGTGTTCGGCTCGGCGATCACCACGGTGACGCTGGCCATCGGCATGGTGTCCTGGCCCGCCACGGCGCGGCTGACGCGCGCTGAGTTCCTGACGCTGCGCAGCCGCGAGTTCGTGCAGTCCTGCCGCACGCTCGGCATGGGCAACGCCCGGATCATGCTGCGCGAAATCCTGCCCAACGCGCTGCCGCCGGTGATCGTGTATGCCGGGGTGGTGATGGCGTCCTCGATCCTGCTGGAAAGCGCGCTGGCGTTCCTCAACCTGTCGGACCCGAACGTCGCGTCCTGGGGCAACCTGATCGGGGCGGGCAAGGGGGTGTTGCGGGTGCAGTGGTACGTTTCGGCCATCCCCGGCGTCGCGATCCTCTTGACCGTGCTGGCGGTGTCGCTGGTGGGACAAGGGCTGAACGACGCGCTGAACCCGCGGCTGGGGAACCGCGGTTGAGCGCCGTCCTGGAAGTCGATGGCCTGACTGTGGCGTTGCCCAAAGGCGCGGACCGGCCGTTCGCGTTGCAGGACGTGTCGTTCAGCCTCCAAGCGGGCGAGGTTCTGTGCATGGTGGGGGAAAGCGGGTCCGGCAAGTCGATGGCCGCCGGCGCCGTGATGCGCCTGCTGCCGCCCGGCGTGCGCGTCGCCGCGGGACGGATCGCGCTGGCGGGCACCGACCTGCTGACCCTTTCGGAGCCGGCGATGCGCCGGGTGCGCGGCGCCCGGATCGCGATGGTGTTCCAGGACCCGATGACCGCCTTGAACCCGCTGCGCCGCATCGGCGACCAGGTTGGAGAGATGTTCGCCGCGCACACGGACCTGGCGCGGGGGGACATCCGGCGCCGGGTGCTGGCGCTTTTGGAAGAAGTGCGGCTGCCCGACCCGGCCTCCGCCGCCCGCGCCTTTCCGCACGAGCTGTCCGGCGGGCAGCGGCAGCGGGCGGTGATCGCCATGGCGCTGGCGCTGGAGCCTGCGGTGCTGATCGCCGACGAGCCGACCACGGCGCTCGACGTGACGACGCAGGCGCAGATCCTCGCCCTGATCCGGGACCTGCAGCGCCGCCGCGGCACCGCGGTGCTGTTCATCACCCATGACTTCGGCGTGGTGGCCGACATCGCCGACCAGATCGCCGTGATGCAGGCCGGGCGGGTGGTCGAGCAAGGTCCGGCGGACGACATCCTGCGGCGGCCGCAGCACCCCTACACCCGCGCCCTGATCGCCGCCGTGCCGCCGCTCGCGCGCGCCATCGCCGCCGCCCCGCCGACCCCTGCCCCGCCGGTGCTGGTGATGCAGGGCGTATCCAAGACCTACGGCCGGCCCGGCCTGTTCCGGCGCGGCCGGGTCACGCGGGCGGTGGATGACGTGAGCCTCGCCTTGCCCCGCGGCGGCACGCTCGGCATCGTGGGGGAAAGCGGGTCCGGCAAATCGAC
>CAXTUO010000718.1:0-2685 GCA_964247175.1 uncultured Acetobacteraceae bacterium
ACGCGCTGGACCGCGGCGGCGCCGACGACTACCGCCGGGCGGTGCATGACAGCAATGGGCTGGCCATGCTGACCGGGCGCGGCGAGGCGCTGTGGCGCCCGGTCGCCAACCCGCAAACCCTGCAGGTCAGCCAGTTCGCCGATACCAGCCCGCGCGGTTTCGGCCTGATGCAGCGCACCCGGTCGCTGCGCGACTTCGAGGACCTGGAAGCGCGCTACGACAAGCGCCCGAGCCTGTGGGTCGAGCCGATCGGCGATTGGGGCGAGGGCGTCGTGCAGTTGGTCGAGATCCCCACCAAGGACGAGGTGCACGACAACATCGTCGCATTCTGGCGCCCCAAGCAGCCGTTGCTGGCGAAAAGCGAGCATGGCTTCACCTACCGCCTGCACTGGGCCGCCGACGCGCCGGGCGCCCCTACGCTGGGCCACTTCACCGCCAGCCGGAGCGGCGCCGCCCCCGGCGGCTCCCGCCTGTTCGTGCTAGACGCGGCCGGTGGTGCGCTGGACAAGCTGGCGTCGGATGCGCAGCCGCGGCTTGCCGTCAGCACGGACCGGGGCAAGATCCAGAACGCGGCCGTCCGCGCCAACCCCGAGGAGGGCGGCTGGCGCGTGGGCTTCGAGCTGCTGCCGGAAGACGCGAAGGTGGCCGAGCTGCGCGCGCAACTCCTGCTGGGCGACGCGCCGTTGACCGAGACGTGGATGCTGCGTTGGACAGCCTGATCCCGGACGCTCACAGCGGCCCGGGCGCCCGCAGCGGACCGGACGGCTTCGCGGCATTGCCGGAGGAAATGCCGCTCGCCATGCCGGCGCAGGCCTTGCACGCCCGGGGCGCCGGGGTCCGGGCGGCGTCTTCGCCGGGCCGCATGGGATGGCGTCGGACGCTGGTGCTGGGCGGCGCGGCCGTGGTGACGCTCATCGCGGCCTACCAGATGTACTTGGTGCTGGGCGTTGGCGGGCTGACGCTGCTGGAGGGCGTGATCCTCGCGCTGTTCGTGGTGCTGTTCGCCTGGATCGCGTTGGCGCTGGTCAGCGCGCTGTGCGGCTTTGCTTCGCTGCTCGCCGGGGGCGGGCGGCGGCTCGACCCGGCTGGGTCGCCGCTGCCTGCCCTCGCGTCGCGGACCGCGCTCCTGATGCCCTGCTACAACGAGCAGCCGGCCCGGGTGATGGCGGCGCTGCAGGTCATCCATGGCGACCTGTCCCGGCTCGGCGCGCTGCCCGCCTTCGATCTGTTCATCCTCAGCGACACAACCGACCCCGACATCTGGATTGCCGAGGAGGCCGCGTTCCTTTCGCTGCGCGGCCGCACGGGGGATGACGGCCGCATCTTCTACCGCCGCCGGGCCGAGAACATCGAGCGCAAGGCCGGCAACATCGCCGACTGGGTGCGCCGCTTCGGAGCCGGCTACGCCCATTTCCTGATCCTCGACGCCGACAGCGTCATGACCGGCGAGACGATTATACGTTTGGCCGGCATCCTGGAGCGCAACCCGGGGGTAGGCTTGGTGCAGACTCTGCCCGTGATCGTGGGCGGGGAAACGCTGTTCGCCCGCACCCAGCAGTTCGCCGGACGGGCCTACGGCCCGTTGATCGCGCACGGCATCGCCTGGTGGCACGGGGCGGAGGGCAACTACTGGGGCCACAACGCGATGATCCGCACCGCCGCCTTTGCCGCCCATGCGGGGCTGCCGACGCTGCGCGGGCGCAAGCCGTTCGGCGGCCACATCATGAGCCACGATTTCGTGGAGGCGGCGCTGCTGCGCCGGGGCGGCTGGGCGGTGCACATGGAGCCGGGCCTGCCCGGCAGCTTTGAGGAAAGCCCGCCGTCGCTCGCCGACATCGCCGTGCGCGACCGGCGCTGGTGCCAGGGCAACCTGCAGCACATCAAGGTGATCGGCGCGCGCGGCCTGCACCCGGTCAGCCGGCTGCATCTCGCCATGGGCATCGGCTCCTACGTCACGGCACCGCTTTGGCTGCTGTTCCTCGTGACCGGCATCCTGATCTCCTTGCAGGCGCGGTTCGTGCTGCCGGATTACTTCCCGGCCGGGCCGTCGCTGTTCCCCTTGTGGCCGGCGGTGGACCCGGTGCGGTCGAAGTGGGTGTTCATCGGCACCATGGCCGTGCTGCTGGGGCCGAAGCTGCTGGCCTGCGCCGCCCTGCTGCTGCGGGAGCGCCGGGCCTTTGGCGGCGCGTTGCGGGCGCTGGCGGGCGTGCTGATCGAGACGGTGCTGGCCGGGCTGATCGCGCCGGTGGCGATGCTGACGCAGTCCGCGGCGGTGGTGTCGATCCTGGCCGGGCGGGACGGCGGCTGGCAGCCGCAGCGGCGGGATGACGGCGCCATCCCCTTTGCGCAGACCGCGCGCCAGTACCGGGCGCATACGGTTATCGGCCTCCTGCTGGGGCTTGCGTCCTACCTGGTGTCGCCGTCGCTGCTGCTTTGGATGTCGCCGGTGGTGCTGGGCCTGGCGCTCGCCATCCCCATGGCGGTCTGGACCGCCAGGCGCGGCCCCGGCCAGGCGTTGCGGCGGCTCGGGCTGTTGCGCATCCCCGAGGAAGAGGTGCCTCCCGCCGTGCTGGCTGAGGCCGGGCGGCTGCAGTCGGAAGCGGCGGCGCCGGCTGTCCCGGCCTTTCGCCACCTCCTTTCCGACCCGCGCCTGCTCGCGGCCCACGCCGCCATGCTGCCGCCGCC
>CAXTUO010000719.1:0-2682 GCA_964247175.1 uncultured Acetobacteraceae bacterium
GCCGGTCGCGTTCTCCGGCGGCAGCAGGGCAAAGGTGGAGCCGCTGCCGGGCGCGAGGCTATCAACCTTGCCGCGCAATGGCTCGCCCCCCAGCATGTCCACATCCAGGCGCACCGCCTCCCCCACGCCCATGCGGGCGAGCTGGGTTTCCTTGAAGTTGGCGATCACGTACAGCCCGGCGTCCATCGGCACCACGTTGAGCAGCCGAGTCGCCGGCTGCACGTACTGGCCGGCCCGCACCGTGCGGTCGCCCACTGCGCCGTCCGTAGGTGCGGTGATGGTTGCATAAGACACGTTCAGCGCCGCCTGGTCCGCCACCGCCCGGGCGCGCAGCAGCGCCGCCTGCGCGCGGCTCAGTTGCGCTTGCAGCACCGTCACCTGCTGCCGCGCACCCTCCGCCGCAGCGCGGGCACGGGCGGCGGCGGCGTCCCGTCCCTTGATGTCGGCTTCCGCCTGCTGCGCACGCTGCAACGACCCCGTGCCGGTCCGCACCAGGTCCGTGTAGCGGTTGAAATCGAACTTCGCGTAGGCGGCGGACGCATCGGCGCTGGCGATGTCGGCGTCCGCGGCGGCAACCGTGCTGTCCTGCAAGCGCAACTGCGCCTGGATGGACTGGATGTCCGCTTCCGCGGCGGCCACGTCGGCGCGCGCCTGCGCCTGTGCCGCCTGCAGGTCGCGGTCATCCAGCCGGGCGAGCACGTCGCCCTTGCGGACCCGCTGGTTGTCCCCGGCCGGCGCTTCCGCCACCTGCCCGGCAACGCGGGAGGACACGGCGACCATGTCCGCCTGCACGTAGGCGTCGTCCGTTTCCTCCAGGAAGCGGCCCGTGGTCCACCAGCCGTAGCCGAAGTACCCAGCCCCCGCCAGCAGCGCCAGCGCCGCCGCGGACAGCAGCAAAGGCTTGCGCGAACGCCGAGGCCGGGGCGCCGGGTCACCGGCCCCCGGCAGGGGCGCCTGGCTGACCAAAGGCCGTTCGGCTGTCACAGGCTGCGAACCGTCCATCATTCAAGCTCTTTCGATACGGGGGCAAAAGGGCAGCCGTCGTTGGTCAGCAACTCGTCCAGCATGGCGCTGAACTCCGCCCTGCGCGCGGCGCCGAGCCGGCCGAAGAACCGGTCCTGCTCCGCCACCGCCAGCAGTGTCGCCCGGCGCAGCAGCGCGGCGCCCGCTTCCGTCAGCGCCACGCTGTTGGCGCGCGGGTCGTCGGGATGGACGGCACGGACCAGCAGTCCCTTGGCTTCCAGGTTGCGCA
Organism: uncultured Acetobacteraceae bacterium; assembly: GCA_964247175.1. Lineage (GTDB taxonomy): Bacteria > Pseudomonadota > Alphaproteobacteria > Acetobacterales > Acetobacteraceae > CAHJXG01. Next base: position 1,253 of record CAXTUO010000719.1, read on the forward strand.
ACACTTTGCTCGCCGTCATGCGGTCGATGTGCAAGCCATCGGCAAGCCGGCTCTGCGACGGCACCTCGCCCGCGCCCACCACAGCCTCGATGGCGCGCAGCAGGAAGAACTGCATGTGCGTCAGCCCCGTCCCCTGCAGCACCGCCTCGATCCGCCGGGTCCAGGCATGGCGCAGCATCCAAAGCCGGTAGCCGAAGCTGCGGGTTGGCAGGAGCTCCGCCTCGTCCAGTTGGGAAGGCACATTGTCCATACGGTTATTATATGCACGGTTACGATGTTCTGCAAGGAGGCCGGACCACCCCGGGGCGCGGCATTAACCAATCCTTCACTCATTCCGGTGTAGGGTAGCCGGGCGTATGCCGTTGACCAAACCGCCGGGTTCTTACTAGCCTGGCTTTTATCGCGACAGGAGCCTGCCATCGACTGGAACGAGCCGCCGGTGCGGACCAATGAGAAGCGGCCCGTGCCGCGCTCGATCGTGCTGTCGTCGCATCCCGGCAATGCCGGCGCGGGCAACCGGCGGATCGCCTGGGGCAGCGCGGACGGCCGGGCGCGCGGCGCGGTGGTCGCGACGTTGAACGCCGGGCCGAGCCGCAATGCCATCGGCACGCATTCCGGCGCTTACTCGGTGTACCGCGCGCTCGCCATTGCGGCCGGGCAGCTTGCGTCGGACCATCAGCCGGACCTGACCAACACCAGCCCGGCGGTGCGGATCGGGCCGTTCCCGCAATGGTCCAAGGGGGACGCCATCGTCTCGCTCGACCCTTGGGGGCACCTGAGCACCGAGCTGTTCGCCGACCGCATCGCCGCGGGCGTCGATGTGCGCCCGTCCATCGCCGTGACCCGCGCCCACATCAACATGCCGGAGATCGCGGACGCCGTGCGGGCCGGGCGGCTGCGTCCGGACGGCACGGTGCTGGACGCCGCCGGCAACGTGCGCGTGACCAAGGTGGCCATCGAGCCGGTCTGGCATCTGCCCGGCGTCGCGCGCCGCTTCGGCATCGCGGTGTCCGACCTGCGCCGCGGCCTGTTCGAGCAGACCGGCGGCATGTTCCCCGAACTGGTGACGCGGCCGGACCTCGACGTGTTCCTGCCGCCCATCGGCGGCATGACGGTTTACCTGTTCGGCGATCCCGCCGGGCTGGGCCGGCCCGAAACCCGCATCGCCTGCCGCATCCATGACGAGTGCAACGGCTCCGACGTGTTCGGCTCCGACATCTGCACCTGCCGGCCGTACCTGGCCCACGGGATCGAGGTCTGCATCGAGACGGCGCAGGCCGGCGGCGTGGGCGTCGTGGTGTACAACCGCAAGGAAGGCCGGGCGCTCGGGGAGGTCACGAAGTTCCTGGTCTATAACGCCCGCAAGCGGCAGGAAGGCGGCGACCGGGCCGACGCCTACTTCCAGCGGACGGAGTGCGTCGCGGGCGTGC
>CAXTUO010000720.1:0-2680 GCA_964247175.1 uncultured Acetobacteraceae bacterium
GCGACCGGCCCTTCGTGTTCGCCAACGTCCGGGCCGGGCAAGGCGTGGCGGAGGTTGCGGCGTTCATCGAGCGGGCGGGCGGGCTGCACTGAGCCAGCGCCGCAACGCGGTGCCCGTAGCCTGCGGAGAGACGCCGGCGGCCACTGGCTCCGCTTGCTGCTGCCGCGCCTTCAAGAGTTCACGATGTTGTATGCCTGTTTAGCCGATAGAGTCGCTCATAATGACCCGATAAAGAAGCGTTTCAAGAACAGGGAGGTCGGGGATGGCTACGCGCACATGGATCGGCGGGACCGCCAACAACGATGTGACGAACCCAGCAAACTGGTCAGGCGGCGCGGTTCCCGTCGCGGGCGATACGGCCATTGCCACGTCAGGCACTCTGGTGATGCCGGCCGGGGCGAACCTGAACGGCGTGACGCTGGACGTGAACGAGCCGAGCGGCGGCCCGGCCGTGGTCATCGATATGACGGGGAACAACGGCCTCACCGTCTCCAACGCAAATGGGGACAATGCCCAGGTGGTGGTGAACGCCAGCGGGACCGCGGATAGGCTGATCGTCAGCCGCGGCTATCCCGCCGGCCTGTCGGCAACCGTCAACGTGGCGGCGGGCACCAACCTGACGCTCAATCCGAACACGACGCAATCCGAGCTTTATGGCCATGATGCCGTGACGGTCAACGGGGGCACCACGACCCTGTCCGGCAACGTCACGGCCGGCGCCAACGTCGTCTTGAACACCAACCTGGCCGGCACAGGCACCCTTGTGCTCGACGACGCGAGCGATGCCGATGGAACCGTGACGCCGAGTTCCGGCGAGATCAACGGAAGCGTTGCCGCCGGGGTGACCATCCAGGTGAACGGCACGGGTGGGGCCGACCCCTACTTGGGCACCAAAGCCTTGCCGCAGGACGACACGCTCAAGATCGACGACCCCGCGTCCTTTGCGGGCAACCTTCTGATCAATGTCGGTGTCGTCACCCTGGAGAATTTCACTGCCAATGGCGTCACCTTCGCCAATGGCGTGATGTCGTTCTACGACAACGGCAATTTCGTGCGGAGCTTCAACGTCGCGTCCGCAGGCACGCTCGCCGCTGGCACGGGCATCTTCGCCACGCAAGCCGGCGCGAACATGCAGATCTCGACCGAACCCACTTCGTATGCTGGCGGGCTGCCGCCCCCCGGCGTGTTCCCGCTGGGGCCGCCGGGTGATTTCATGGTCAGCGACCAAACCACCGGCGGCGCATGGCAATCGCAGGGCGTGCCCTACACAGGTCCGGTACCAGGACTGGCGAGCGAGATCGTCATCCCGACGCCGGACAACATCAACGTCACGGCCGCGGTCCAGAACGTCTTCATCCATACCGGCGGCGGGGAAGACGCGCTCGACGTCAGCAAGGTGAACGGCAACAATGTCCTGGATGGCTCCACGGGCAGCAACTTCCTGGTTGGCGGCACCGGGAACGACACGTTCTTCGTCGACGACCGGCGCGCGCCGGCAGCAATCTGGAGCACCGTCACCAACTTCCATGCCGGCGACAGCGCGACGGTGTGGGGAATTTCGCCCAGCGACTTCGGTCTGACATGGACGGACGGTCAAGGAGCGGCGGGCTCCACCGGCCTGACCCTGGCCGCGACCGCCCCAGGCAAGCCGACGGCTATGCTGACGCTTGCAGGCCTGAGCAGCGCCGACCTGACGAACGGGAAGCTCGCGATCAGTTTCGGCACCGATGCCACTTCGGGAAGCAATTACATGCTGATCCACGGCGCTTAGCGGCTTTCCAACACCCGTTCCAAAGGCCGTGGAGCCGGCAGCGTCCATGCCGCAACCGCGCGCGTTCTCGCCCAAACCAAAGCAATAGTCTGAAAAGGAGTGGATTTACGCGAGAGCCGACATGGCACCCTCTCTCGCCTTCAGGAACTACGCGCCGTTTCGCCTCGGCAGCGCCCATGCGGCCGGGCCGCACCCTATCAGCCGGACACCGACCGCATGGGCTTGACCACGCCCAGTCGCCTCAACGGCAGAACCAGCCGGCGTCCCCACCCCGGCGGCGGTTCCGGCGCGGCGCCTGTCCCTTGCGCGCCGGAAGGCTGGCGCACCCGCGAGGCGCGGCCCTCCCCCGCCATGCGCCGGCCGCAGTCCTCCCAGGTCGGGAACCGCGCCCCGTCGCGCTGCTCCCAACGGGCAACCGAGGCTTCGTCGCACCACTCAGCCAGGAGCGGCATGGCTCGCCCGTGCGCGCCGGCGGACCGCCACCGGCGCATCGCGTCCTCGGAGGCCCAGCGGGTGACGGTCCAGAAGGTGAGGCCCGGCCCGGCGAGCAGGCGCCCATCGACGAAGCCGGCCGCGCCGACCGCCTGGCCCAATGATGCCGCGGTGTGCCGGGCGAAGCCCGCGACGTGCCGCCAGGACCGAAGGCGCAAGCGGGTCACGCTGACGATCACGCGCCCCGCCTCCGCCTGCTGTTGCGGCCCCACATGATCGCCAGGGTATGATCGTGCTGTTGCGCCCGCAAGACCTGGATCACCCGTGAGACACGCCTGGCCCATGCCAGCAGCCGCTGGCCTCAGCTCCGCGCAGTCTCGAACAACAGCGCGCCCACCGCTTCCTCCGACGCCGGGCGGCCGTACAGCCAGCCCTGGCCGACATCGCAGCCGAGGTCGCGGAGCAGCGCCGCCGTGC
>CAXTUO010000721.1:0-2673 GCA_964247175.1 uncultured Acetobacteraceae bacterium
CGTGAACTGACGCTCGAAGCGGGCGCGCGGCTCCGCTCAGGCCCTTACCGTAAAAGTTCGCGCGGATGCTGCCAGTGGGCCAGCCTGGGCTACCGGCTGTGCCTGCTGGACGCCATGCGGATGGGCATCCGGCGGCGCGACCTGTTCGCCGCTCCCAGCTTGCGCTACGCCGACCCGCGGCTGGGCCTGTTGTCCGGGCAGGCATGGGAGTCGGCGCGGCCCGCCATCTGCCGCACCCTGGGCCTCTCAACCGACGCGCCGGCTGAGGTCGCGCGCCTGGCCGGGCGGCTGGACACCGCGTACCGGAACACGGCGGCGAACCTGCCGGGGAACGCCAGCGTGCAGGTGGACGGCGGCGAGTTGGTGCTGTCCGCTCTCGACAAGCTGGAAGAGCCGGCCAGCCTGGTTGCGCTCAAGGCAGCCGTCGCCATACGCCTGCCGCGGGTGGACTTGCCAGAACTGCTGCTGGAAATGCACGCCCGCACCGGCTTTACTGGCAAATTCACCCACGCCAGCGAGGGCGGCGCACGCGCCGGCGACATGGCCACCAGCATCTGCGCCGTGCTGCTGGCCGAGGCCTGTAACACCGGGTTTGAGCCACTGATCCGGCGTGACACGCCGGCGCTGCGCCGCTCGCGGCTGAGCTGGGTCCGACAGAACTACGTCCGTGCCGAAACCCTGACCCGGGCCAACGCCGCCCTGGTCACCGCCCAGAACCGCATCCCGCTTGCCCATGCTTGGGGCGGCGGCGACGTGGCCTCTACCGACGGCCTGCGTTTCGTGGTGCCGGTCCGCACAATCCACTCCGGGCCGAACCCACGCTACTACGGTCAGGAGCGCGGGGTCACGTTCTACAACCTTGTCTCCGACCAGTTCACCGGCCTGAACGGCATCACGGTGCCCGGCACCCTGCGGGACAGCCTGACCCTGCTCTCGGTCGTGCTGGAGCAGCAGACCGAGCTGCAGCCGACCGAGATCATGTCCGACACCGGAGCTTACACCGATACGATCTTCGGGATTTTCCATCTGCTGGGCTATCAGTTCAGCCCGCGCCTGGCCGACATCGGCGGCACGCGGTTCTGGCGCGTGGACGGCAAGGCGGACTATGGCGCCCTGGACGATTTGGCCGCCCAACGCATCAACATCGCGCTTATCATCCAGCACTGGGAGGACCTGCTGCGCCTGGCCGGATCGCTCAAGCTCGGCACCGTGCAGGCGGCCGGGCTGATCCGCACCCTGCAAACCAAGGATCGCCCGACCAAGCTGGCCCGTGCGCTGGAAGAGCTGGGCCGTCTCATAAAGACCCTCTACCTGCTCCGCTTCATTGACGACGAGGCGTACAGGCGGCGCATCCTGGTGCAGCTCAACCGCGGCGAGGGTCGCCACCAGCTGGCCCGCATCGTGTTTCACGGCAAGCGGGGCGAGCTGCGCCAGCGCTACCGCGAGGGCCAGGAGGACCAGCTCGGCGCGCTCGGCTTGGTGGTCAACGTCATCGTGCTGTGGAACACGATCTACATGGATGCGGCGCTGAACCAGCTCCGCGCCGAGGGCTTCGACGTGCGCGACGAGGATGTGGCCCGCTTGTCGCCGCTTGGCTTCGAGCACATCAACATACTCGGCCGCTACGCCTTCGCCCTGCCCGACGCCGTCGCGCGCGGCGAACTCAGGCCGCTGCGCGACCCTCAGAACACCGATGACGAGAGCTGAAATGCAGTTTCGGTTCCGTTGCGGATACCGTTGGCGAATTTACAAGCTTTGCGTTGGCCCTATTTGCTGAGGGGTCAGCCAAGGGAGGAGCCACCGTGTCGTTACGTCCTGCCGAGATCGCGCCTGTTCCCGCCGCCACCCTGCAGGTCGCAAAGGCCGCGTTTCCGAAGGGCTGTCCGGCCATGCGGATGCGCGACGAGTGGGGCGCGATTTACGACGACCAGATGTTCGCGTCGGTCTACCCGGCCCGGGGCCAACCGGCGCACCCACCGTGGCGCTTGGCGCTCGTTACCGTGCTGCAGTTCGCCGAGGGCTTGCCGGACAGACAGGCAGCCAACGCCGTCCGGGGTCGGATCGACTGGAAGTATGCGCTGGGCTTGGAGCTTGCTGATCTCGGGTTCGACTACTCCATCCTGTGCGAGTTTCGCGGTCGCCTGATCGCGGGCGGCGTTGAGCAGACCCTGCTCGACGCGATGCTGACGCGGTTCCGCGAGCTTGGACTGTTGAAGGCGCGGGGGCGTCAGCGCACGGACAGCACCCACGTGCTGGCCGCAGTGCGGGCGGTGAACCGGCTGGAAAGCGTCGGCGAGACGCTGCGCGCGGCCATGAACGCTCTCGCTGTAGCCGCGCCCGACTGGCTGGTGCAGCACGCCGACGCCGGGTGGCCCGACCGCTACGGCCGGGCGTTCGAGGAGTGGCGCCTGCCCAAGGGCGAGGGTCCGCGCAAGGCGTTGGGCGAGGTGATCGGAGCCGACGGCCACCGCCTGTTGGCGGCCGCCTACGGCCCATCCGCCCCACGGTGGCTACGTGACCTGCCGGCGGTGCAAGTCCTGCGCCGGGCCTGGGTGAACCAGTTCTACGTCGAAGCGGACCGGGTTACCTGGCGCGATCGCGCCGACCTGCCGCCGGCCAGCCTGCGCTTTGACAGCCCGTATGACCCGGACGCCCGCTTCGGCAACAAGCGCA
>CAXTUO010000722.1:0-2669 GCA_964247175.1 uncultured Acetobacteraceae bacterium
GTGTAGGACGGTGCCGGACATCTCTCCCCCGAAGCCCAGCACTTCCAGAAGGCAGCGGTCGAACACGAGATGCAGGTCGATCTCGCGCCTGCCGGGCGGCGCGGCGCAGGCGAACCTGTCGGTGAAAAGGGGGTGGGAAAAGCCGCGAGCGCCGCCGCGGTCAACGAAGATCTGGGCGGCGGCTTGGTCGAACCCGACCGTCAGCGCTTCCCCGGCGCCGTTCGTCCAGCGCAGCACGGCGACGGCGCCCGGCTCCAGCACCCACCGCGTCCGCACCTCCACGGCGCCGCCGGGCGGCAGCGCCGCATGGGCGAGAGGACCGGGACCGCCGGCCGTCAGCTCCGTCGGGACCGGCGGGCCGTGGACGGGGTCCAGCGGGGCGAAGCCTTGCAGCAGGCGCCAGCCATCCGTCGCCCGTCGCAGCGACAGCCGCCGCGGCAGCGACATTACGCCCCGCCATGACCCCGTAGGCAGGTCGTTGGCGTATTGCCAGTTGCTGGCCCAGGCGATGGCGACGGGCCGCCCGTCCGGTGGGTCGGCAAAGGTCTGCAGCGCGTAGAAGTCCTTGCCGAAATCGACGAAGCGCGTCGCCGCGTCGTCGGGCCTGAAGCGGCTGCCGTCGAACGTGCCGACGAAGTACTGCACGGCGCCGCCGCGTTGGGGTGTGCCGGGATCGGTCGAGACGAACAGCACCCACCGCTCGCCGCCGCCCTCGACCGGCAGGTTCACGAGGTCTGGGCACTCGTAATCTCCACCGTGCGCGCCGGCCGGGCCGAAGGCGCCCACCTCCGCCCAGTTCTTCAGGTCGGGGGAAGCGTAGAACAGGACCCGGCGCTCACCCGCGGCGGCGACGGCCATGACCCAGCGCGCGGTCGGCGCGTGCCACAGCACCTTGGGATCGCGAAAGGAGTCCGAGTGGCGGTCCAGGACCGGGTTCCCCGCGTATTCCGTGAACCTGCGGCCCCCATCGGCGCTGAAGGCGATCTCCTGGCGCTGCCGCCCGGGCGAGGCGCGCGTGTAGATGGCCACCAGGCCGCCCGTGCCCGTCGCGAACAGCCCGCTCGTGTTGCCGGCGTCGAACACGGCGCTGCCACTGAACGCCTGGCCGGCGGCTGTCTCCTCCAGGGCGATGGGGAGGTCGCGCCAGTGCAGCAGGTCGCGGCTGACGGCATGTCCCCAGTGCACCCGCCCCGCCCGGGGTTCATGGGGATTGAGCTGGAAGAACAGGTGCCACTCGCCATGATGGAAGATCAGGCCGTTGGGATCGTTCATGAACCCGCTGCGCGGCGCGTAATGGATGGAGGGACGGTAGCGGTCCGGATCGCCGCCGGCGGTTCCCTGCGCCCGCACGCGGCCGGTCAGAGCCGCGAAAAGGGCGGCAAGGCCGGCGGCCCGCCGCGTCAAGGCGAGAACCGTCGTCGCGACGCGGCGCCGCGTCGCCCGCTGGCGTCCAGCCTCGTCAGCCGTTCTTGCGCCCTTGGCAAAGGACGATGGGGGTTGAAAGCGCATAAGCGAACCCGCTGCCCTGATACACCGCCGAGTTCTCTACCCCGGTCGGCAGCACAAAGGACCCGCTGATCACGGATTGCTGGTTGGCCGCGGTCATCAGCGTCCAACTGAACGTGCAGGTTTGCGCCGGGGCGTCGGGGTCGGTGTGGCTGCATAGCAGCTCCGCCCCGCCCGCGGCGGCCATCCCGGCGCAACTGAACGGCGCCCGGGCCAGCGCCGGGGCGCCCGGCAGCACGGCCAGGCCCAGCACCAATGCCGCTTCCTTCGCCCTGATTCCCATGCAGCCAGACCTCCGACACCGCGTGAACGCCACCCTAGCCAAAACTCGTAAGCATCGCTATGATCTGTATGGCCATGATAAGCGAAGTTTCAAACGGGGCCGCCGCCATGCCAGGCGACGATGCGGCGGGGACCGGTCCAGGCGACCTGCTGCCCACGGTGGGCTTCGTCCTGCACGATGTCGGGCGGCTGATGCGCAAGCGTTTCGAGCAGCAGGCGGCGCACCTCGGCTTCACCCGGTCGCAATGGCTGGTCCTGCTGCACCTCGCGAAGAACGAGGGCATCCATCAGGCCGGGTTGGCGGAAATCCTGGAAGTCGAGCCGATCACCCTGGTGCGCATCCTCGACAAGCTGGAAAGCCGCGGCTTGATCGAGCGGCGGCAGCATCCGAACGACCGCCGCCTTTGGCTGCTGTTCCTCGATCCCAAGGCGCATTCGAGCCTGGAGAAGCTGCACGCCATCGGCGAGGTCACGCGGTCGGAGGCGCTTGCCGGGCTGTCGGGAGCGGACCGGGCGGCGCTGCTCAGGATGCTCGGCGCCGTCAAGGCGAACCTGGTCGAGGCCTGTGCCCGGCCCGGCGTCCGGAAAAAGGCGAGTTGAACCCCTACGAGTATCGAGGCCATGGACACGAACAACACCAGCATCGTTGACGACGAGCCGCTCACGCGCGTGGAAGCCCGGGCGGCCGTGGAGCCGCCGGGCCAGGCGCTGCCGCCCGTCCGGCCCCCCGCGGCCCGGCGGCGCCGCGTGCTGCGTCCGCTGCTGTTCGCGCTGCTGCCGGTGGCGTTGATCGCCGGGGCCTACGAATACGTCCTTGGCGGCCAGGTCATGGCCACGGACAACGCGTATGTGCAGGCGCAGTCGGTTGGCGTGTCCACGGA
>CAXTUO010000723.1:0-1899 GCA_964247175.1 uncultured Acetobacteraceae bacterium
CGGGCGAGCGTCACCAGCGCGTCGATGCCGGCGGCGGCCATGCCCGCCGGGTCCTGCTGCACGACGGCGACGACGTAGCCCGCGTCGATGCCGCGGATCGCCTGCGCCGTCAGGTCCCAGCCGAACACCTTCACGTCGCCTTGCCGTCCCTGGCTTTCCACCGCGGCGATGGCGCCAAGCAGCGCCGGCTCGCCGGTCGCGTAGATCGCGGTCATGTCGGGGTTGCCGGTCAGCAGCGTTTCCGCCACCGCCAGCGCGTTGTCCTGGATGTTGCGCCCGTCCACCACGCCGGCCATCGTCACGCCGGGCTTGCCGGACACGGCGTCCACGAACGCCTTTTGCCGCTGGTTCTGGATGAATGAGTTCAGCGCGCCGACCACGCCGAGCTTCGCGTGGCCGCCCATCGCGGACTGCACATAGGGCAGGAACACGTCGGCCAGTTGTTGCCCGGCCTTTGCGTTGTCCACGCCGATCTGCGCCTTCTGCGGCCCGTTGTCCGGCAGCACCGCGTCCACCGCGACCACCGGGATGCCCGCCGCGGCGGCCTGCTGGATCGAAGGCAGAAGCCCGTTCACGTCGATGGCGTCCACCAGGATGCCGGCGACCTTCTGCTGGATAAAGGTCTCGACCGCGTTGTTCTGCGCGGTCGGGCTGTCGTTGGCGTTGAACACGTCGAGCGCCACCCCGGCCTTCTGGGCCGCGCCCTGGGCGCCTTGCAGCATCTGGTTGAAGAACAGCGCCTGCTGGTTGATCTGCACCATGGCGATGGTCGGCGCGGCTGCGCGGGCGCCGGAGGCGGCCCCGAGGCCGAGCGCCGCCGTGCCGGCAAGCAGAGTACGCCTGTTTACGACGAGCATGTCGATCCTTTCCATGACGGGCGCGCCGTTACCGGGCGTAGAAGTCCTCAATTGCAACTTCGATGCCGGGCGGGTCCAAGGCGATCCGCCCCTCGGCGACGAGCCGGGTCTCGATCCCGCCGTCGTCGCGACGGCGATGATGGATCACCGTGGGCCGGTCTGCACGAACGATCAGGTAATGCCGGATCGAGGGCACTGTGAGGTAGTCGGTAAACTTCGTCCCAGTATCGACCGATTGCGTGGACGGCGAGAGCACCTCGACGACGACCACGGGGTTCGGCGCGGCCACCTCGTCGCCCGCAATCAGCTCGCCGCAGTTGACGACAACATCAGGTTCGTAGTCGGTGTCGTCCCTGACCTCGACGGTGACGCCGTCGGCCAGCGCCTCGCAGGGCAGGCCCGCAGCGCGGGCGGCTTGATCGAGCGCCTGCCACACCCGCGCCTTGACCCGCACGTGCGCGATGCGTTCCGGCGCCATCGCCACGACTTCGCCGGCCACCCGCTCGTAACGGCCGCGCGGCTGCGCTTCTGCCCAGCGGCGATACTCCGTGCGGCTCATCATGATCGGCGTCTCGACAGACAATGGTCTCATGCAAGTCTCCCGGGCGGCGCTGCTGATGGTCTTGCAGCAACGCTCACATCCCATAAAGCGAGACGGTCCGCCACCGTTTTGCCGTCCGCGGGATCGCGTGCCATGGATGGCGGGCTGATGGAGACACGCCCCATGCTTCGCCTCGCTTTCGCCGCCCTCGCGTCCGTCCTGCTCCATCCCGCCGCGCAGGCGCGCGACGCCCTGGTGATCGGCATTGCCGAGTTCCCGTCCAGCCTGCACCCTTCCATCGACCCGCTGCTCATCAAGACCTACGTGCTGGGCTTTGCCACCCGCACCGTGACCACCTACGACGCCGACAACAGGCTGATCTGCCTGCTCTGCACGGAGGTCCCGTCCCTGGAGAACGGCTTGGCGCGCAAGGAAGGCGCGGGCATGGCCGTGACCCTTAAGCTGCGGCCGGTGCTGCGCTGGGGCGACGGCGTGCCGGTG
>CAXTUO010000723.1:1933-2669 GCA_964247175.1 uncultured Acetobacteraceae bacterium
TCCCTGGACCCGCGCCAGCGGCGTGGACGTGGTGGACGACCACACCGCCGTGCTCCACCTGGACCGCGTGCTCGGCTCCTTTGCGCAGTGGGACCAGGTGCTGCCCGAGCACATCGAAGGGCCGGTCTATGAGCGCGCCCACGGACCCGGCGAGTACATCAACACGACGGAGTACAACCGCAACCCGCTCAACCCCGGCCTGTGGAACGGCCCCTTTATGGTGAGCGGCTACCAGTCCGGCAGCACCATCGCCCTGGCCGTCAACCCGCACTGGCCGGGTCCGGCGCCGGGCTTCAAGCAGGTGTCGATGCGCTTGATCGCCGACACCGCCGCGTTGCAGGCCAACCTGCTGTCCGGCGACATCGACATCGACAACAACCTGACCACGGACCAGGCGCTGGCCCTCCAGAAACAGTATCCCGACCGCTTCGCCTACAGCTACGCCCCGAGCCTCACCTATTCCCACATCGACGCCAGCGGCACGAACCCGGTCCTGGCCGACCCGCGGGTGCGCCGCGCGCTGCTGCTGGCGGTGGACCGCCGCGCCATCAACGACCGGCTGTACGGCGGCAAGTACGCGCTGGCCACGAGCTTCGTCAGCCCGAAGAACCCGGAGTTCGACCCGTCCGTGCCGCTCGCGCTCTATGACCCCGCCGCGGCGAAACGCCTGCTGGAGGAGGCCGGCTGGACCCCCGGCGCGGACGGGATACGGCGCAACGCCGCCGGGCAGCGCCTG
>CAXTUO010000724.1:0-2666 GCA_964247175.1 uncultured Acetobacteraceae bacterium
CCGGCCGCGGCGCGGTGCTGACCCGCGATGGGCGGCACGAGATGGACGCGGCGGTAATGGACGGCGCGACGGGGGCCGTGGGCGCGGTCGCCGGCATTTGCGGCCCACGCAACCCGGTGCTGGCGGCCCGCGCCGTCATGGAACGGTCGCCGCATGTCCTGCTGGCCGGCCCCGGCGCGCTCGCCTTCCTGCGCGCGCAAGGGGTGGCGTTCGCGGACCCCGAGTATTTCGACACGGCCCGGCGCCGGGATGCGCTGCGGGCGATGCTGGCGGCCGAAGCTGACTTCAATCTCAACATCGACGACGCCGACCGCCACGGCACGGTGGGCGCGGTGGCGCTGGACGGCGCCGGACGCCTCGCCGCCGCCACCAGCACCGGCGGCATGACCGGCAAGCTGCCCGGGCGCGTCGGCGACACGCCGCTGCCCGGCGCCGGCACCTGGGCGGACACGGTTTGCGCCGTGTCGGCGACCGGCCATGGCGAGAGCTTCATTCGCATCGCCGCCGGGCACGAGGTGTCCGCGCGGATGCGGCTGGCGCGGGAGGGCCTCGAGCGCGCCACGGCCGCGGTGATGGCGGCGCTGGAAGCGGCGGGCGGCACCGGCGGCCTGATCGCGGTGGACCGCGCCGGGCGCGTGGCGCTGCCGTTCAACACGCGCGGCATGTATCGCGGGGTCGTGGACGCGGATGGCGCGGCGCGCACCGGCCTGTATCAGGGACCACTGCAGCCGTACTCCGCCGAGGAATAACCGGTTCCTTCGGCGCTTGCGCTGCGCTATCCTGATGTTTCATTCTGTTTAAGTTATAAGCAAGCAGGGGTTGAATGATGGGCTATCGGGTCGCGGTTGTCGGCGCCACGGGTGCGGTCGGGCGCGAGATCCTGAAGACCTTGGCCGAGCGGGGTTTCCCGGTCAGCGAGGTCGCTGCCGTCGCCTCCGCCCGGTCCGCCGGGCAGGAGGTCAGCTTCGGCGACAAATCCGTGCTCAAGGTCAGGAACCTCGACACCTTTGACTTCGCCGGCTGGGACATCGGGCTGTTCAGCCCGGGCGCCAGCGTGTCCGCCGTGCATGCGCCGCGCGCCGCCGCCGCCGGGTGCTTGGTGATCGACAACACCAGCCAGTTCCGCATGGAGCACGACGTGCCGCTGGTGGTGCCGGAGGTCAACCCCGGGGCGCTGCGCCGCATCCGCCGCGGCATCGTCGCCAACCCGAACTGCTCGACCATCCAGATGGTGGTGGCCTTGAAGCCGCTGCACGACCGGTTCCGCATCAAGCGCGTGGTGGTCGCGACCTACCAGTCCGTGTCCGGCGCCGGCAAGGACGGCATGGACGAGTTGTGGGCGCAGTCCCGCGCCATGTACGTGAACGACCCCGTGACGGCGCAGGAGTTCACCAAGCCCATCGCCTTCAACTGCATCCCGCACATCGACAAGTTCATGGAGGACGGCTCCACCAAGGAAGAATGGAAGATGGCCGTCGAGACGCGGAAGATCCTGGACCCCGATATCCTGGTGCATGCGACCTGCGTGCGGGTGCCGGTGTTCATCGGCCACAGCGAGGCCGTGAACGTCGAGTTCCACGAGCCGGTGTCCCCGTCCGACGCCCGCGCCCTGCTGCGCGACGCGCCCGGCGTGGTGGTGATGGATACCCGCGACGACGGCGGCTACATCACGCCCGCCGATTGCGCCGGGGAGGACGCGGTGTTCGTGAGCCGCATCCGCCGCGACCCGACGGTGGAGCACGGCCTGTCGTTCTGGTGCGTGTCGGACAACCTGCGCAAGGGCGCTGCGCTGAACGCCGTGCAGATCGCGGAGACCGTGGTGGCGCAGGGATTGCTCAAGAAGGCGGCCTGACGCTCGGGAGCGAAGCTTCAGGACCGCGGTCGTTCGAGTTGCCGCGCCGAGTGTTGCCGTCACGTTTGGCCGCAACAGGCTCTGTGGAGGGCCGGCGCGGATCATCGCTACGGTCCACGCCGGGTGTTCGATGAGTTGTTTCCAAGACGCCTCGTTTCCGCTGGCATACCGTTTGGAACAAATAGAGAACGCTTGCCCATGAAGAGGCGGGCGACAGATAGGGTTGAGGATCACAGGACTGAACGAGCTTCGGGAGCGCCTTGAACGCTTGCGTGCCGAGGAGGTGATCGCGCGAGCCTTGGCCGAGCAGGCGCAACGCATGGCGGAACGAGTGCGGGAGGGCTTGTCGGAGACGCCGGGTGCTGCCGGGCACCAGGAAGCCTTGGCTGCAGAGCGGCGCGCTGCGCGACAGTGTGGGCGCGCAGGCGGACGGACTGCAGGCTACCGTTGGAAGCAGCGACCCAGCGGCGGTGCCGCAAGAACTGGGCACGGCGCACATGCCGGCCCGCCCGTTCCTGGCGCCGGCGGCGGCGGAGATGGGTGAGGAGGTGGCCCGGGCGGTGGGAGCCGCGATGGTGGCGGCGCTCCGGGGCGACAGCCCGGACGCCGGCAGCGCGCGGGTTGACCTGTGCGGGGACGGCCCGGACGGCAGCGAGCCGCTGGGCGGGGGCGCCATCGCGGGCGGGGGTGTTCCCGCCTCCACCAGCAGCGCGAAAGCACTGGGGGTGGGCGGCCATGGCGCTGCGCAACGCCTTTCCAACTCAGACCCCGTTTTGAAAGGTTGGCTTGGCTGAGGTGACGGGCTGACCGGGGC
>CAXTUO010000725.1:0-2663 GCA_964247175.1 uncultured Acetobacteraceae bacterium
GGGCTGTCACGCATAGGGCTGTCACGCGCCGCGCCGTGCTGGCCGGCGCCGCCCTGGCTGCGCCCGCCCTGCTGCGCGCCGCACCGGCCGCCGCGGCTGGCACGCTGGGCGTCACCGCGTATGATGGCTTCGTGCCCGCGGCCTTCCGGCAGCAGTTCGAGGCCGAGACGGGCACCCGGGTCCGCATCCGCCTCGCTGCCAGCCAGGCGCCCGAGCTAAGCCTGCTGGTCGCCGAGCGCGACCACCCGCTGAGCGACATCTGCACCGTGACGGGCAACCGCCTGCGCCAGTTCGCGGACGCGGGGATCATCGAGCCCTTGGACACGGAGCGGCTGAAGAACTGGGGCCGCATCAACCCGCTTTATGCTGACGCGGAGTGGAACCGCATCGACGGCGCCACCGTGGGGGTGCCGCTGGTGGTCGGGGCCAACGTGCTGGTGTTCGACACGGCCGAGGTGACGCCCGCGCCGAACAGTTGGGGCGCCCTGTTCGATCCCCGATACAAGGGCCGGGTCACGTACGACATCGAGGACTTCCTGCAATGCACGATGTTGCTGCAAGGGGCCGATCCCACCTTCGTGTCTTACCTGGGCAATCCCGCGGAGGCCGCCCGCGCGGTGAACGCGGCGCGGGACAAGCTGGTCGGAGCCAAGTCCCAGGTGGTCCGCTTCTTCGACGAGGGCAGCGAGCTGCAGCAGATGCTGACGGGTGGCGACGCCGTGCTGGCGCAGACCTACGCCAGCACGCCCGCCCGGCTGATCCTGGCCGGGCAGCCGTTCCGCCGGGTGCTGCCGCGGGAAGGAAGCATGGGCTTTGTGTACACCTTCGCCGTGGTGAAGGACGCGCCCAACCGGGATGCGGCCTACCGCTTCCTGGACGCCCTGCTCGGCACCCCCGGCATCGGGGCGGCGCTGACCCGTTCGGCCGGCTACCTGTCGAGCCTGGAGGACGCTGGCGCCGGGCTGACGGAAGCGGAGCGGGCGGCCTACGGGCTTGACCCCGCCGCCCTCGGCCGCCTGCGCTTCGCCCGCGCCGAAGGCCAGGCGCTCAGCTCCGCGTTGATCGACCGCGCCGTGGAGGAGGTGCGCGCCGGGTGACCCGCTGGCCGCACCGTCTGTTCGTCGCCGTGCCCGTGCTGTGGGTCGCCGCGGCGCATGTCGGGCCGCTGCTGGCGATGGCGCGCATCAGCCTGCTGGACGCCTACCCGGCGGCGCCAGGGGCAGTGCCCACGTTTGGAAGCCAGGCCTACGCGGCGTTCCTGAACGGGCCGGGCTACCGCGCCGCGCTGGGCCATAGCCTGGGGATGGCCGCGGCGGCGACGGGGATCGCCCTGGTCCTGGCCTGGCCGCTGGCCTGGCACGTCGCGGTGCAGGTGCCGCCCGTGCAGCGCACCCGGCGTTTGGCGCTGCTGGTCGCCCCCTTTTGGACCAGCGAGATCCTGCGCATGTTCGCCCTCGTGCTGCTGCTGGCCAACCGTGGGGCGCTGAACGCCGTGCTGCGCTGGGCCGGCCTCACGGACGCGCCGGTGCCGCTGCTGTACGGCACCGGCGCCGTGCTGGCGGGAACCGTTTACACCGTGCTGCTGACCATGCTGCTGCCGGTGTTCGCGGCGCTGGACCGGTTGCCGCCCGACCTGCTGGACGCGGCGGCCGACCTCGGGGCGGGGCCGTGGCGGCGCCAGGCGTTGGTTGCGCTGCCGTTGGCGGCGGGCGGCATCGCGTCCGCCGTGGCGCTGACGTTCCTGCTGTGCCTGGGCGTGCTGGCGGCGCCCGCGTTGCTGGGCGGGGCGGGCACGCCGGCCTTTGCCGCCGTCATAGCGGGCTTCTTCGGCGGCGCCAGCGGGCGGTGGCCGATGGGAGCGGCGTTCAGCCTGGTGCTGCTCGCGGCGGGGACGGCCTGCGCCGGCGTCCTGGCGTGGGGCGTTCAGGCGGGGGGCATACGCACGGGGCTGGGGCGGCTTCGCGCATGAGCCCGGGCCGGCTGGCGGCTGCCTGCTACTGGGCCGCCGTCCTGACGCTCATCCTGCCGCTCGGCTTGATCGTGCTCACCGGCCTGACCGACGCAACGCTGGTCGGGTTTCCCCTTGGCCGCCCCAGCCTGCGCTGGCACGCCGCCGCGCTGGCCGACCCGGCCAACGCGCAGGCCTTCCTGCTGTCCCTTGCCTTGGCCGCGGCGTCGGCCGGGCTGGCAGTGGCGGCAGGCGCCTGGATCGCGCTTGCGGCGGGCACCCTGCGTCCGGGCTGGCGGTGGCTGCTGCTGGCCGGGGCGCTGGTTCCGCTCGCGACGCCCGGGATCGTGCACGCCATTGCGCTCCGCATCGCCATCCGGGCGGTCGGGCTGGACCCGGGGCCGCTTGCCGTCCTGCTCGGCCATGTCGTGCACGCCACGCCCTTGGCGGCGCTGATGGTAGGCGCCCGGCTCGCGACCCTGCCGCCCGAGCTGGTGGAGGCGGCGCAGGACCTGGGCGCGGGGCCGGTCGGCGCGTTCTGGCTGGTCAAGCTGCCCTGGCTCGGCCGCACGCTGGCCGGCGCCGGGCTGCTGGCCGCGCTGAACAGCTTCGACGACTTCATCCGCTCCTTTTTCCTGGGCGGCTTCGAGCCGACCTTGCCGGTGCTGATCTTCGGCCGCCTCCGCTCCGGCCTGACGCCCGAGATCAACGCGCT
>CAXTUO010000726.1:0-2662 GCA_964247175.1 uncultured Acetobacteraceae bacterium
GGCCACAACGTCGCGCAGTCCGCGCGCATCCCGCAGCACCTGAACTCGATGGGCGCCGGGCTGCAAACGGTGCTGCGCGATTTCCTGCCCTTGGAGGGTTGGGGCGAGGGCGACGTGGTCATCACCAACGACCCCTACTGCGGCGGCCAGCACATCCCGGACATCCTGGCTTTCCGTCCCGTGTTCGCGGACGGGCGGCGGGTCGCCATCGTCGGCACGCTGTGCCACCACCTCGACATGGGCGGCATCGCCGCCGGGAGCTACGGCGCCACCGCGACGGAGGTGTTCCAGGAAGGGCTGCGCATCCCGCCGCTCCGCTTGGTGCAAGGCGGCGTGCTGAACCGGGAAGTGCTGGCCGTCATGCGGCAGAACGTGCGCCGCCCGGACATGCTGTGGGGCGACCTGCAGGCGCAGATGGCGTCGCTCGCGGTGGGGGAGGCGAACCTGCGGCGGCTGTGCGGCCGCTACGGCGCGGACCGGGTGGTGGCGGCCTGCGCGCAGATCCTGGACGGCTCCGAACGGGCGATGCGCGCGATGATCGGGCGCATCCCGGACGGCACCTACGAGTTCGAGGACGCCATCGACGACGACGGCCTGTCCGATGCGCCGATCCGCATCCACGCCGCGATCACCGTGGCCGGGGAGGAGATGGTGGTGGACCTGTCGGGCTGCGGGCCGCAGGCGCTGGGGCCGGTCAACGCGACGCTCGCCTCCTCGGGGTCCGCGGTGATGTACGCCGTGATGGCCTGCGCGGACCAGCCGATCCCGGCCAACGCCGGCTGCGCCCGCCCGGTGCGCGTGGTGGCGCCGGAGGGCCTGGTCGTCAACGCCCGGCACCCGGCGCCGGTCGCCAACCGCATCGTCGTGTCGCACCGCCTGGCGACCACGCTGCTGGGCGCGCTGCACAAGGCGGTGCCGGGCCGCATCCCCGCAGCGTACTACGGCGCGAGCTACGTTTGCACGTTCCAAACGATTGACGCCGCGACCGCGCGGTCCGTGCTGGTGGAGATCGAGGTCGGCGGCGGCGGCGCGCACCCGCTGCAAGACGGGCTGAGCGCCTTTTCCCACGGCATGCACAACAACGCGAACATTCCGGTCGAGATGATCGAGAGCGAGGTGCCGCTGACCGTCACCGAGTATGCCCTCCGGCCAGACAGCGGGGGCGCCGGGCGGCGCCGCGGCGGGCTGGGCCTCGTGCGGGAATGGCGGGTGGATTGCGAGGAAGCGGTGTTCACCGCCAACCTCGAACGGTTCAAGTCGCGCCCCTACGGCCTCGATGGCGGCCTGCCGGGGGCGCCGGGCCGGCTGCTGCTGATCCGCGACGGGCAGGAAACGCCGCTCCCGTCCAAGGCCGGCAACCTGCGCCTGCGCCGGGGCGACCGCATCCGGCTGGAAACCTCCGGTGGCGGCGGCTTCGGCCCGCCCGGCGAACGCCCGGCGGCGGAAGCGGCGTCCGACCGGCTCGGTGGATACGCGGCATGACCGCCCCCGTCGCCCAGTTCGAGCTGGTCCTGCTGCTGCTGGCCGCCATTGTCGGCCTTGAGCTGCTGGCCCGGCGCCTGTGCATGCCGCCGGCGGCGGCGCTGATCCTCGGCGGGATCGTGCTGGCGCTGATCCCGCACGTGCCGGACATCGAGCTTGATCCCGACCTCGCCTTGGTGCTGTTCCTGCCGCCCCTGCTGATGGCCAGCGCGTTCTTCACCTCCTGGCGGGACTTCCGCGCCGACCTGCGCATCATCCTGCAGCTCGCGGTCGGCGCGGTCGCGTTCACCACGGCGGCCGTGGGCGTCGTCGCGCACTGGGCCGTGCCGTCCTTGCCGTGGGCGGCCTGCTTCGCGCTGGGCGCCATCGTGTCCCCGCCGGACGCCGTGGCCGCCAAGGCGGTGCTGGCCCAGGTGTCGCTGCCGCGCCGCATGGTGGTGCTGCTGGAAGGCGAGAGCCTGGTGAACGACGCCACGGGCCTCGTGCTGTTCCGCTTCGCGGTGGCCGCCGCGCTGACGGGCGTGTTCAGCGCAAGCGAGGCGGCGCTGTCGTTCGGCGTGCTCGCGGTCGGCGGCGTCGCGGTGGGCGTCGCGTTCGGCGTGGCGGCGACCATCCTGATCGCGCGGCTGCGGGAGCCGCGGCTTGAGATCATCGGCAGCCTGCTCGCGGCCTGGGCGTCCTACATCGGCGGGGAGGCGATCCATGTGTCCGGCGTGCTGTCCACCGTCGCCTGCGGGCTGGTAGTCGGCTGGCGGCAGCACGCCACGTTGAGCGCCGCCACCCGGATTCAGGCGCGGGCCGTGTGGGGCGTCGTCGAGTTCGTGCTGGAATCGCTCGTGTTCATCCTGATCGGCCTGTCGCTCCGCGGCGTGCTGACGCGGCTGGGCGGCGGCTCGGAGCCGGTCCTGGCGCTGCTGCCCGCGGCCAGCGCCATCGTGGGGGCGACGGTGCTGAGCCGGTTCGTCTGGATGTTCCCGGCCACCTACCTGCCGCGCCTGCTGCTGCCGTCGCTGCGGCGGCAGGACCCTTATCCGCCGCCCGCGGTGCCGTTCATCATGGGCTGGGCCGGGATGCGGGGCGTGGTGAGCCTGGCCGCCGCGCTGTCGCTGCCCGACCGGTTCCCTGGCCGCGACTTCATCCTGGCGACGACGTTCCTGGTGATCCTGGTGACGGTGCTGGT
>CAXTUO010000727.1:0-2657 GCA_964247175.1 uncultured Acetobacteraceae bacterium
CTGCTCGGTCCGTTCGCTGGACTGCTTGCGGATGTGCAGCTCCTCCTTGAGGACCAGCCGCTTCTCAACGACCAAGACCTCTTCCAGGATTGGCACGATGAGCGTGTCGCCATTTTGCCGGGTTTGCGGCGCTTCGGACACGGTGCGCCCGACGGGCACGCGCTCCACGATCAGATCCTGCTGGCGCAGCAGGACCTCGGCCACCTCGTCCCGCTCGGTCACGGTCTTGTGGACCAGCACCCGGCCGCTTTCAAACTCGCGTTTCTCGACGCGAAGGGTTTCCTCAACGACCGGGATGACCTCGACCACCTCGTTTGACCGGTTGGTCCCCGGGATCACCTCGGCAAGCTCGTTCGACTGCATGATCCAGACCTGTCCGTACCGCTGGTGAGACCAGAAGACGGCTGAGCCCGGCTCCGGTTCGCCGGAACACGATTTTGTGAGGTGACGGTGTCCTTACAACGGGGCGTGCTTCGCGGGCAGCGCCGCGATCTCGTTGATCAGCTTGCGGGTCATCGCCTCGCCAAAGGCTGGGAACTCCCGCACCTCCACCACGAAGCTGCCGGTGCCCCCGATGACGTTCTGCCGGTACCATTCCGTCAGCCCGCCCGGCGGCTGCACGTGGGCGTAGGTGTAGCTGACCGGGTGCTCGTTGATGATCGCCAGGCCGTTCACCGTGACCCCTGCCGTCACCGCGTCGTCGCGCGCCGCCGCGACCTCCCGGCCCGAGTTGTTGGTGCCGTCCCCGGCCACGTCGATCACCCGGCGCTGCGCCTCGAACCCGCTTTCCGCCAGGAGCCGCATCGCCCGGTCGATCCCGGCGCTGATGCTGGTGCGCCCCCAGTAGGAGCGCGGCGCGCTGTCCAGCGCTTCCGTGAACTGCCGGGCGGAGGCGGCGTCGCGCACCACGCGCCAATCCAGCACCGTGTTGACCTCATAGGAGCCGGCGAACTCGACGTAAGCCACGGCGATGGCGCCCACCGCGCCGCCGTGGATCGCCGCCAGCACCCGCGGGTCGTTGAAGGCCGCCGCGTAGCCGGCCTTTTCCATCTGGAACTCGCTGTCATCGACGCTGCGCGACACGTCGGACACCAGCACCAGCGTCATATCGACCGGCTCGGCCGCCCGCGCGGCGCCCGCCCCGGCTTCAGTCAACAGCAGCAGCAACAGGATGAGCGAACGCATGGGCCACCTCCTCCGGCCATGCTCTCAGGCTACGGTCCCGGGGCCAAGCACAATTTGACGCTACTGGCTGGCCCAGATGATCCGGTGCATCCAGGCGACCTCCATCAGGTCGAAGCTGCGGTCGCGGTGCTCGGGGTTGAGGCTTTTCAGCTCGATCCGCTTCGCCGACCGCCGGGCGAGCTGCTTGGCCATCACCTCGCCGCCCGCCGTGCGCAGCACCACGCGGTCGCCCCGGCGGATCGGCGCCGCCGGCGAGATCACCACCATGTCGCCGTCGCGGAACACCGGCTCCATGGAGTCGCCGGAGATTTCCAGCGCGTAGGCGTGCGGGTCGCCGATCTCCGGCAGGCTGACCTCGTCCCAACTGCCGCCCACCGGGAACCCGGCGTCGTCGAAGAACCCGTTGCCCCCGGCCTGCGCCAGGCCCAGCAGCGGGATGCGCCGGGGCGGGCGGGCCGTCGTCACCGTCGCCGATCCCGTGACCAGGGAGGTGAACAGCTCCAGGCTGGCGCCCGTGGCGTCGAGCACCTTGGCGAGGCTTTCCGTGCTCGGCCAGCGGGCGCGGCCGTCCGGCATGCGGCGCTTGCTCGGGTTGAACGTCGTAGCGTCCAGCCCAGCCTTCTTGGCGAGGCCGGACGCAGACAGCCCGTACTCCGCCGCCAGGGTGTCAAGCGCGCGCCAGATGTCGTCGTGTTTCATGGGGCGGCATGGTGCCTAGGAATGGACGCCCGATCAACTAGGAATTCGCGCCTTGGCATGCTTGCGGTTGGGTCCGCAGAATGTTCTTATTATGTTCCGTACCGTTCAAGGGAACGCGCCATGCCGACCACGCCTGTCCCCCGCGCCCAAGCCCGCCACCCCGACACAAGCCTGCTCGCCTCGTGCCGGACCGAGCCTTTCGCCTCCGCCGAGGCCGCATGGTTCTGGACCGCGGCCAGCCTCCGGGCGCGGCGGGACGCCAGCCCCGCGCCCGGTCCCGGCCCGTGCCGGCCGGAGGACGTGCTGAAATGCCTCGATGTCCTGTACCGCCGGCGCCGGATCGAGCTGCTGCATGTCCGCATCCTGCGCTTTTGGGGCTGGCGCGGCCGGGCGCCCAACCCGGCCTGGCCGCGCGAACGCTGCGACGCCCGGCTGTGGCGTGAGGCGTTGGGCCGGCTGGATTGGCTGCTGCGCGCCCGCGGCATCGTCGCCGGCGGGATGGCGGGCTGGGTGGCCGCCGAAGGGGACGATGACGCGGCGGGATGTTAAGCCCGCAGCTTCATGATCTCCGCGTCGTGCCGGGCGCGGCCGGCCTCCGTCACGTGATACCGGCCGTCGCGTTCGGCGGCCAGGCCCATGGCGGACAGGCGCTGGAGGCACGGCCCGTCCTTCAAGCCGCCCGGCCGGCCCGGCGCCTCGCACAGCAGCAGGCGGTGCAGCGCCGAGCGGCAGCAGGTTTCCAGGTAAGGCTCGTTCCACATGCTGCCGGTCTA
>CAXTUO010000728.1:0-2657 GCA_964247175.1 uncultured Acetobacteraceae bacterium
GCGATGACGTCGGGTCTTGCAAGCGGCTGCCGAGATAGCAGGAAACGGAATCCCGAGCTTGCGGCAGCCCATGAGCGCCGCTTTCCGGAAAGGCGCGATGTGCACCCGGCATAACCATTCCGATATCGTTACGTGTTGCCAGTCGTTTCGTTGTCTTTTGCTCGATTGCCGGCGCAACCTCGGGAGTGACTGCGATGGCGACCATTTCGGGCGGCTCAGGCACACAGTTCACGCTGGATGCGGGCAGCAATGACCAGAACGGCTTGGCGACAAGCCTGGCCAACCAGATCACGGCCGCGCTGAAGAGCGCCGCGCTGACGCAGACGGACAACACCAACCCGCCGACGGGGAGCGGCTTCTACGTGTCCGCGGCGACGAACACGACGATCGTCATGGCGGCCAACGTACTTGCGCTGGCGCTGACCGGGGGCGGGGCGGAATCGGTGGTCGGCTCGGGCGGGCAGAGCCAGCAGCTCCTCACCGGCGGCGGCAGCCTGACGTTCTACACGAACGGCGGCTCGGGCACCGTGGTGACCGGCGACGGCAACAACCTGCTCGGCACGCCGACGGCGGGCGGCGGCGCGTTCACCTTCGTCAGCGGCACCGGCAACGACACGGTCGTCGCGGCGAGCGGCAGCGGCACCATCTCCGCCGGCGCAGGTGCGAACTTGGTCGACACCGGCACCGGGTCCAACCTGATCTATTCCAACGGCAACGACACCCTCGGCGGCGGCTCCGGCTCCGGAACCGATACGGTCCTCGGCGGCGCCGGCTCGACGCTGATCTCCGATGGCAGCAAGAACCTGTACTTCGTGGGCGGCTCGGGTTCGGTGACGGTGCTGGCCGGGACGGGCAGCGACACGGTGTTCGCAGGCGCCGGCGGCGGCCAGATCACCGGCGGGTCGGCCGGCAACAACCGGCTGGTCGGCGGCGAGGGACCGGTGGGATCGACGCTGTTCGGCGGCGGCGATGGCGACGTCCTGTTCGCGCGCGGCAGCGGGACCTCGCTGCTGGCGGCGGGCTTGGGCAACGAGACGCTGACAGGTGCGGGATCGACGGGCGACAACTACTTCTTCACCGGCCAGGGCAACGCGCTGATCGGGGGCGGCCCTGGCACGGTCGACGGCGGCGCAGGCAAGGACCTGGTCGCCATCGTCAACGGCCGTGCCGGCGGCTCGATCCTGCTGAACGACTTCGGGAACACCAGCCCGGACCAGGTCACGCTGCTGGGCTATGCTGCGGGCGAGGCTGCCCGGGCCATCGCGGCGGCCGGCTCGTCCAACACGATCGTGCTGTCCGACAACACCCGGATCACGTTCGGCGGCGTGAACAGCATCCCGACCTCCACGTTCGTCTAGCACCACGCGGAATTCCCCTGCGCCGTCAAGAATGGGGCGTTCTTTCTTGCACAAGCGGCGCATGGCGGCGATGAGGTGCCGCGTGGGGGTAGAGCGGGGGATGAGCAGCCATCCCCTGCGCCCCCGCGTGCCACAGCTGACCACACGGATCGACGTCATCGCCTGATGGTTTCCGTCGAGCGCGCGGCCGTAAGGCTTCAAAGACAGCTGTCGCGAAGTGCCGGAAGTGATTTCGGCGATGCGATCAGCATCCGCCAAGATGCTACGGCGCCGTGATGAGCTCCTTGATCCGGCCGGCAAGGGCATCCATTGCGAACGGCTTGGTCAGAACCTGCATGCCCGGCTCAAGGTGGCCGTTGCCGACCACGGCATTCTCCGCATAGCCCGTGATGAACAGCACCTTCAGGCCAGGCCGCAGCGTCCGGCCGGCGTCGGCCACCTGTCGCCCCGTCATCCCGCCGGGCAGCCCGACGTCAGTGATCAGAAGGTCGACCTCCACGTCCGACTGCAGCGCCTTCAGCCCGGCCGCACTGTCCGCGGCTTCAATCGCCACATAGCCGAGATCCTCCAGCACCTCGGTGATCAGCATCCGCACCGTCGGCTCGTCGTCGACCACCAGCACCGTCTCACCCTGCCCGGCGCGGGGCGCAACGGCCGGTTCGGCCGAGGCAGCCCCGCCGTCCACTGGGCCATGGTGGCGAGGCAGGTAGAGGCACATCGTCGTCCCCTGCCCGACCTCGGAGTAGATCCGCATCTGCCCGCCGGACTGCCGGGCAAAGCCGTAGACCATGGACAAGCCCAGCCCGGTGCCCATGCCGACCGGCTTGGTGGTGAAGAACGGATCGAACGCGCGCGCGACCACTTCGGGCGTCATGCCCGTGCCGGTGTCGGTGACGCAGAGGGAAAGATACTGGCCCGGCGCCAGGCCGCGCTCGCGTCCCATCCACCCATCCAGCCACTTGTTCGCGGTCTCAATCGTCAGCCGCCCGCCGCCGGGCATGGCGTCGCGTGCGTTGATGCACAGGTTCAGCAGGGCGTTCTCAAGCTGGTGCGGGTCCACCAGGGCCGCCCAGAGCCCGGCAGCGCCGACCACCTCGACTTCGATGGCCGGGCCGACCGTGCGGCGGATCAGCTCCTCCATGCCGACAGCCAGGCGGTTGACGTTGGTCGGCTTGGGATCGAGCATCTGCTGGCGGGAGAAGGCGAGCAGCCGGTGCGTCAGCGCCGCGGCGCGCTTGGCCGCGCCCTGGGCGGCGGCGATGTAGCGGTCGAGGTCGTTGACCCGCCCCTGGCTCATGC
>CAXTUO010000729.1:0-2656 GCA_964247175.1 uncultured Acetobacteraceae bacterium
GCCGAGCCGACGCCCGAGTCCATCGACAAGGCCCTGAACGAGATCGCCTCCCGCCAGCGCGAGATGGAGCCGGTCACGGAGGACCGGGGCGCCCGCACCGGCGACACGCTGACGGTGGACTATGTCGGCAAGGTGGACGGCGAGGCGTTCCCCGGCGGCACAGGCACGGCGATGCCGGTCGAGCTGGGCGGCAGCGGCTTCATCCCCGGGTTCTCCGAAGGCATGGAAGGGATGCGGCCCGGCGAGGAACGCCAGATCCAGGTGACGTTCCCCGAGGAGTACGGCAACAAGGAACTGGCCGGGAAGCACGCCACCTTTGACCTGAAGGCAGGCTCCTTGCAGCAGGCGAAGCCCTTGGTGATCGACGACGCGCTCGCGGAAAAGCTCGGGTTCGAGAACCTGGAAGACCTGCGGAAGCTGATCGCCCAGCAGATGCAGCGCGAGTACGACCAGATGAGCCGGATACGCATCAAGCGCGACCTGTTGGACAGCCTGGCGAAGGGCGCCAGCTTCATGGTGCCCCCAAGCATGGTGGAGGGCGAGTTCGCCTCCATCTGGCAGCGGGTCGAGAGCGACCTCAAGCAGGGCAAGGGTGACGAGGAAGACAAAGGCAAGGACGAGGAAACGCTGAAGGCCGAGTACCGCGCCATCGCGGAGCGCCGGGTGCGGTTGGGCCTGCTGCTGTCCGAGATCGGCCGGGCCAACGGCGTGCAGGTCGGCCAAGATGAACTGCTGCGGGCCATGCGGACGGAGGCCAGCCGCTATCAGGGGCAGGAAGCCCAGGTGATGGAGTTCTTCCGCAAGAACCCGCAGGCGACGGACGCCCTGCGCGGCCCGATCTTCGAGGACAAGGTGGTGGACTTCATCCTCGATCTGGCCAAGGTCGAGGACAAGACCGTGACGCCGGAGGAGTTGGCGGCGGAGCCTGAAGCGGCAGCCTCCGAGACCATGGAGGCTCAGCCGGCGGAGGCGCAGTCAGGAGAAGCGGAGCCGGCGGCATAGCGCGGCACCCCGGCAACTGGCCGGGGCCGGCTGGAACCGGCGGAGAAGTGGACCATGTAGGGCAGGGCCGCCCGCCATCCGCGGCGGCAACAGGGGGTAAGGATAGAATGAGGGATCGCGATCCGGTCGAGATCTACAACAGCTCGCTGGTCCCGATGGTGGTCGAGCAGACCGCCCGCGGCGAGCGCGCGTTCGACATCTACTCGCGCCTGCTCAAGGAGCGCATCATCTTCCTGACCGGCCCGGTGTTCGACCAGGTGGCCGCGGTGATGTGCGCGCAGTTGCTCTTTCTGGAAAGCGACAATCCCAGCAAGGACATCAGCGTCTATATCAACAGCCCCGGCGGCGTGGTGTCGGCGGGCCTCGCGATCTACGACACCATGCAGTACATCCGCAGCCCGGTCAGCACGTTGTGCATCGGCCAGGCGGCGAGCATGGGCAGCCTGCTGCTTTGCGCCGGCGCCAAGGGCAAGCGGTATGCCACGCCGAACTCCCGCGTCATGGTGCACCAGCCGAGCGGCGGCGCGCAGGGGCAGGCGGCGGACATCGAGATCCAGGCCCGCGAGATCCTGACGCTGCGCAAGCGGCTGAACGAGATCTATGTGCGCCACACCGGCCAGACGCTTGAGTCCATCCAGGACAAGCTGGAGCGCGACACCTACATGTCGGCCGAGGAAGCCCGCGATTTCGGCCTGGTCGATCAGGTCGTGGAGAACCGCCCGGCCCCGGCCGATCCCGTGAAGCCCTGAGCTTTTGGTACTCTGGGCCTGTAGTACTGGGCCGTTGCAAACGCGGCGGCTGCGGCACACATAGGTCAGATGTCAAGGGATCGTTGATCGTGCATCGGCGATTCGCTATCCGGTTCGTGCCCGGCATGGCCGGTCGGTCTGGGTACGGTTCCGCCTTGTCCGTCGGGCGCGGCCGGGTCTATCCTTACTAGGTTTGTCCCTGCGGGCGGCGGGGCAGGAGTGTCCATGAGCAAGTCCGGCGATTCAAAGAACACCCTTTACTGCTCATTCTGCGGCAAGTCCCAGCATGAGGTCCGCAAGCTCATCGCGGGTCCGACGGTGTTCATCTGCGACGAGTGCGTGGAACTCTGCATGGACATCATCCGCGAGGAGCATAAGACGCATCTCGTCAAGTCGCGCGACGGCGTGCCGACGCCCAAGGAGATCTGCAAGGTCCTGGACGACTACGTCATTGGCCAGAGCCATGCCAAGAAGGTGCTGAGCGTCGCGGTTCACAACCATTACAAGCGCCTGGCGCATGGCGCCAAGAACAACGACGTCGAGATTGCCAAGAGCAACATCATGCTGGTGGGGCCGACGGGCTCGGGCAAGACCCTGCTGGCGCAGACGCTGGCCCGCATCCTCGACGTGCCGTTCACCATGGCGGATGCGACCACGCTGACCGAGGCCGGGTATGTCGGCGAGGATGTCGAGAACATCATCCTCAAGCTGCTGCAGGCCGCGGACTACAACGTGGAGCGGGCGCAGCGCGGCATCGTCTACATCGACGAGGTCGATAAGATCAGCCGCAAGTCGGACAACCCGAGCATCACCCGCGACGTGAGCGGGGAAGGCGTGCAGCAGGCCTTGTTGAAGATCATGGAGGGCACCGTCGCCTCCGTGCCGCCGCAGGGCGGGCGCAAGCA